>DXIM01000078.1 GCA_019112895.1 Candidatus Stackebrandtia faecavium | reverse complement strand
TGACCGTCCTCGGTTATCGACACGTACCCGGTGTCTCCGTCCAGCAGCTGCGACAACGCCAACCGCAGGTCCGCTTCCGCCGTGACCTGAGGGTGGGCGCCGGGCGGTACGGTGCGCAGGCCTTCCCGCGGCACCGGCGTCACGGACAGGCTTTTGACTCCGCGGTCGGTGCCGACGAACTCCGCCACGAACTCGGTTTGCGGGTTACGCAAGATCTCGGCGGGGCTGCCGAATTGTTCGAGTGTGGCGTGCTGCGACAGTACCGCGATCTTGTCGCTCAGTCGGATCGCTTCGTCGACGTCGTGCGTCACGAACAGGATCGTTTTGCCGACGTCTTGCTGCAACCGTAGGAACTCTTCTTGCAGCTTGCCGCGCGCTATCGGGTCGACCGCTGAGAACGGTTCATCCATCAGCAGCACTTTGGGGTCCGCGGCCAATGCGCGCGCCACTCCGACCCGTTGCCGTTGCCCCCCGGAAAGCTGGTGCGGGTAACGGTCACCGTGTTCCGTGATGTCAAGGCCCATGAGGTGCAGGAGTTCGGCGACGCGGTCGTTGATCCGTTGTTTCGGCCAACCGAGCAGTTTCGGAACCGTGGCGACGTTGGCGGCAATGGTTTGATGCGGGAACAATCCGACGTGTTGAATCACGTAGCCGATATGACGCCGCAGCGTGACCGGTTCGGCCGTGGTGATGTCTTCGCCGTCGATGCGGATATGCCCGGCTGTCGGGTTGAGGAGGCGGTTCATCATGCGCAGGACCGTTGATTTCCCACAACCGGACGGCCCGACGAGACAAACGAGTTCTCCCGCGGGAATGTCGAGGCTCAGCTTGGATACCGCGCATGTGCCGGTCGAATACACTTTCTCGACTGCGTCGAGTTCGATAGGCGCGGCGCTTGTGGAAGCCATGCCGGTAAGCGTACCGACCGCTGCGCGGAGATGCTTTTTTCGGGCGTAAAATTTGGCTGCTCGCTACGGCCGTTGGCGCACGCGGTAACGGGTACGGTTGTGCGGGTGTCGGTATCGAATGGAGTATCGCGGTGCCAAACGGACGTTGTGGCGTGCCGTCGGTCGGCGGGAGTAGACGGTGAATCCGTGGTTTTCCTGGGATTACGTGCAGTCTAATGCGTCGACCCTGTGGTCGGCGACAGTGGAGCATGCACAGTTGACGGTTATCGCCGTGGTGATCGCTACTGCGGTTTCGATACCGCTGGGGGTCCTTGCGGCGCGTTCTCGGTATTTGTCCGCCGCGATCTTGTCGGTGTCGGGTGTCCTGTACACGATCCCGTCCCTGGCGGTCTTTGCGCTGGTGGCGCCGTTTTTGGGACTGTCGATGACGACCGTGATCATCGGCCTGGTCATGTATGCGCTGTTGATCATGGTGCGCGCGACGTTGACCGGTCTGCGTCAAGTGCCGTCGGACGTCATCGACGCGGCCGGCGGCATGGGGTACGGCCGCATGCAGCTGCTTGCTCGGGTCGAGTTGCCGTTGGCGCTGCCCAGCATCATGACGGGGCTGCGTATTGCGACGGTCTCGACGGTCGCTTTGGTGACGGTCGGTGCCGTGGTCGGGCATGGCGGTTTGGGCGGTCTGATCTTGACGGGTTTCCGCAACAATCTGTATAAGCCGCAGATCGTGACCGCCACGATCCTGTGCATCGTTTTGGCGTTGCTGTGCGAGGTGTTGTTGTCCGGTTTGACGCGGGCCTTGACGCCGTGGATGAGGCGTCGGGCATGAACATTTTTTCGCAGGCTTTTACGTGGTTGAACGACCCGCTGAACTGGACGAACCCGAATGGGATCGTGGCGCTTCTCGGCGAGCACATGTACCTGTCGGGGCTGGCGATTGCTCTGGCGTGCCTGGTCTCGTGGCCGTTGGGGGTGTGGCTGGGACATACCGGTCGCGGCGGGGCAGTGACCGTGGTCATCGCAAATTTGACGCGCGCGATCCCGACGATGGCGTTGTTGAGTTTGCTGCCGTTGACGGTTTTGGGTTTCGGTCCGCAATCGGTCGTACCGGCGTTGGCGGTGTTCGCGGTTCCGCCGCTGTTGGCGACCGCATATACGGGCGTGCGGGACGTGGACGCTGACGCCCGTGACGCGGCTTTGGGCATGGGTTTTTCGCGTCGTGACCTGCTGCTGCGTGTGGAGCTGCCGCTTGCGGTTCCCGAGATGGCCAGCGGCTTTCGCACCGCCGCGGTGCAGACGATCGCGACGACGACGTTGGCGGCGTTGTTCGACGGCGGTGGTTTGGGGGAAATCATCATGCGTGGTTTCGGCCTGGGCATGTCGGTCGGCGGCGGGCAGATCCTGGCAGGTGGCTTTTTGGTGGCGGCGATTGCGTTGCTGGCGGAGGGCGTGCTGGCGTGGGCCGAGCGCCTCGTGACGCCGCCGGCGTTGCGTGATTTGGCGGCGGCTTCGTGGCGGAGCAGTGGCGATTGAGCCTGTGGTTGGGCAGGTTTTTGTCGCGACCTAGCAGTATTCTTTGGGGATGTCCCCTAAACGATTGACCATAATGGCCGCTATTCCGATCGCGGGAGTGCTCGCTGTCGGGCTTACTGCGTGCGGCGATCCGGGTTCGTCCGGTACCACGGCTCCCGAGGATGTGACTGGTGAAGGCTGTGAGCCCATCGCTGGTGACACTTTGGTGGCTTTGAAGGACGACAAGAATCTGCAGGCTTCGGAGAATCTTGTTCCTGCGTTCAACGCCGATTCGGCGGATGACGCGGCTGTGGATGCCGTCAACAGCGTCTCCGCGGTGTTGACGACTCAGGACCTGACGGATCTGAATAAGAAGGTCGACATTGATCGGATGACGCCGATGGATGCGGCCGAGGATTACGCGAAGTCGAACGACTTGGCTACGGGTATCAGCGATGGTTCGGGTTCGGTAGTGGTTGGCCACGCGAACTTCTCGGAGAGCCAGATCGTGGCCAGCATCTACAAGTCAGCGTTGGACGCCGCGGGGTTCGAAGCCGAGTTGAAGGATGTCGGCAACCGTGAGGCGTATCTGCCCGCGCTTGAGGACGGCGATTTCGATGTCATCCCGGAGTATGCGGCTTCGTTGACGGAGACGTTGAATCCGGACGCGAGCGCTGATGACGCTCAGGATCCGGTGGCGTCACCGGAGATCGGCGAAACGATGGAGACCTTGTCGGGCTTCGCTTCCGATGCGGGCCTGGCCATGGGGGAGCCGGCGGAAGCTTCCACGCAGAACGCGTACGTGGTGACGCAGGCTTTCGCGGATGAGCACGGTGTCGAGACCCTGTCGGAGTTCGCGGATAAATGCAGCGGTAAGGCTTCCGTGTTGGCGGGTCCTCCGGAGTGCCCGGAACGCGTGTATTGCCAACTCGGATTGCAAGAGACGTACGAGATTCAATTCGGTGATTTCAAATCCTTGGATATTGGAACTAGTTCAAAACGTTCCGTAGTGTCCGGTGAATCGACCGTAGGAACTGTGACCACAACAGATAGCGCTCTTGCTGAGGGCGTAAAGGTGGACCCGGAGCCTTCCGACGAAGACTAAGGGGATCAATAGGTAAAAAGGGGCATACGTCCACGTCGTGGGCGTATGCCTTTTCGTCTATATTGCTCAGTAGATGGCGAGTTATGGAAATTTAATAACATCCATGGGTTTACAACATAGATTTCTTCACATACTCTTCCCGCAAGCTCGTGCCCACGAGCCCCGCTCTTTGAGCGTCCGGCAGCCCGGCCGGCCCCCTCGTATCGCGCGAAATTCGGCCAGTCTGCCCCCTGCCATTTTGTGAGGGAGAAAGTATGTCCAAATCCCGTACCCGCATGGCTGCGGCCGTCGGTGTAGCGGCTACCGCTGCAGTGACTGCCGCCGTATTGGGTGCATCCCCGGCACACGCCGAGGCTGATGTCCTCGGCGCGAACAGCGACAACGCGATTGACGGCAGCTACATCGTCATGCTCAGCGACAGCGAGCTGGCGGCCAAGGCTGACCAATCACTCGCGTCGTCGTACAACGCGACCGTAAACACGACTTTCGACAACATCAACGCCGTCAGCGTTGAAATGTCGGCGTCCGATGCCCGCAAGATGGCGGCGGACCCGGCTGTCGAATACGTGCAGGCGAACATGAAGCACGAGGTGCTTGGTACGCAGGACAGCCCGCCGTCGTGGGGCCTGGACCGCGTTGACCAGGAAGGTACCCAAGGCGATGGCGCCTACAACTACCCCGACACTGCGGGTGAAGGCGTTACGTCCTACATCATCGACACCGGTGTGGACTACGACCACTCCGACTTCGAGGGGCGCACCGCTCCGGGCTACGACGCCGTTGACGGCGACGAGGACCCGGCCGACGGCCACGGCCACGGCACGCACGTCGCGGGTACCACGGCTGGCACCGAGTACGGTCTGGCGAAGTCCGCGACCGTCGTTGGTGTTCGCGTGCTTGACGACAACGGCTCCGGCACGACCGAGCAGGTTGTCAACGGCATCAACTGGGTTGCTGAGAACGCTGACGGCCCGTCCGTGGCGAACATGAGCCTCGGTGGCGGCGTTGACCAGGCGATCGACGACGCGGTCAAGGCTGGCGTCGAAGCTGGCGTGACCTTCGCGGTTGCTGCTGGTAACGAGAGCGCTGACGCTTGCCAGGGTTCGCCGTCCGGTGTTGAAGAAGCCATCACGGTTGCGGCTAGCGACAACGCTGACGCTTCGGCTTCGTTCACCAACTTCGGTGAGTGTGTTGACATCTACGCGCCGGGTGTGGACATCGTGTCCGCGGCCCCGGGTGGTGGTGAAGACACCATGTCCGGCACCTCGATGGCGTCGCCGCACGTGGCCGGCGCTGCGACCCTGTACATGGGCGAGAACCCGGACGCGACTCCGGCGGACGTCAAGGCTGCGCTGACTGAGAACGCTCTCGAGGGCGTTATCAGCGGTGTGCCGGACGGCACCCCGAACCTGCTGCTGAACACCGGCTTCATGCTTGGTGACGGTGGCGGCGAGGAGCCGGGCGAGCCCGACCCCGAGCCGGGCGAATGCACCGCTGAGTCGGCTGAGGCCGTCGAGCTGGTTGACAACGGTTCGACCGAATCGACCTTGGCTGTCGACTGTGACGCCGCTGCCTCCGCCGAGAGCACGGTTACGGTTGACATCGAGCACCAGTGGAGCGGCGACTTGACGATCGAACTCGTCTCGCCTTCCGGTGAGGCTTACACCTTGAAGGAAGCCAGCTTGACCGACTGGAACCCGAACGTCGCGGAAGAGTACACCGTTGACTTGTCGAACGAGGACGCTTCTGGCGACTGGACGCTGCGCGTCACCGACGAGTGGGCGTACTTCACTGGCACGTTGAACAGCTGGTCGCTGAACCTGTAATAGCAGGTCATCAGTACATTTCAAACTCGGCTGCGATCCATTGCGGATCGCAGCCGAGTTTTTTGTGCGATGGTGAAGAGCATGTACGTACCGTGTGGAGTCGGATTCGTTGGGTTTCTTATGTGACTTTTGTGGGATTAACTGTTGCCGTCGGGGTTACCGGTCGGTAGTGTCTGCGCCCAACCAATCGTTCGCGATTGCGCAGCCGTCCGATCGGTCAATATCGACTGGCCGGTTGATGTGTTCGCGTGCGTTTTGGGCGACAACCTTTCCCCGGAAAGGATAAAAATCAGCCCTTTACATATGTTGATAAGTCGCATAGTGTCGCTTCGGACTTCGAAGCCAGAAGACTCCGAAGTTTGCTTCTGCCGGACAGGCGAAAGGACGGTGACCCTGCAATATTGCAAACCATCCTTTTCGAACTGCCCACCCTTCGCAGAGAGAGAAGAAAAGCATGAAGATTAACAAAAAGAGCCGCGCAGCTTTCGGTATCGCAGGCGTAGCGGCAGCAGCAACCGCAGTGGCAATGGTCGGGTCGGCCCCGGCACACGCCGAGAGTGAAATTCTCGGCGCTGACAGCGACCGCGCCATTGACGGCAGCTACATCGTTTCGCTCAACTCCGAAGAGATCTCGACCGCCGCGGTCGACAGCATGGCCAGCGACTACGGCGTGACCGTGTCCAACCAGTACAACGCGGTCGGTTCCTTCTCCATCAAGGCTTCGGCTGACAAGGCCCAGGACTTGGCGGCGGACCCGGCAGTCGACTACGTCCAGGCGAACCTCAAGCACGAGGTCACCGAGACGCAGGACAGCCCGCCGTCGTGGGGTCAGGACCGCGTTGACCAGGAAGAAACCGAAGGTGACAGCGCCTACAACTACCCCGACACTGCGGGTGAAGGCGTTACCGCGTACATCATCGACACCGGTGTGGACTACGAACACTCCGACTTCGAGGGACGTACGGAAGCGGGCTACGACGCCGTTGACGGCGACGAAGACCCGGCTGACGGCCACGGCCACGGTACGCACGTTGCCGGCACGACGGCTGGCACCGAGTACGGTCTGGCGAAGTCCGCGACCGTCGTTGGTGTCCGCGTGCTCGACGACCAGGGCTCCGGCACGACCGAGCAGGTCGTTGACGGCATCAACTGGGTCGCCGAGAACGCTGACGGTCCTTCGACCGCCAACATGAGCCTCGGTGGCGGCGCTGACCAGGCGATCGACGACGCCGTCAAGGCCGGCGTCGAAGCTGGCGTGACCTTCGCGGTTGCCGCTGGCAACGAGAGCGCTGACGCTTGCCAGGGCTCGCCGTCCGGTGTTGAAGAAGCCATCACGGTTGCGGCCAGCGACAACGCTGACGCTTCGGCTGACTTCACCAACTTCGGTGAGTGCGTCGACATCTACGCGCCGGGTGTGGACATCGTGTCCGCTGCCCCGGGCGACGGTGAAGACACCATGTCCGGCACCTCGATGGCGTCGCCGCACGTTGCGGGTGCCGCCACGCTGTACCTGGGTGAAAACCCGGAGGCCACTCCTGAGGACGTCAAGGCTGCGCTGACCGAAAACGGTCTGGCGGACGCCATTGGCAACGCGCCTGAGGGCACTGCCAACATCCTGCTGAACACCGGCTTCCTGTTGCAGTAATGCGAAAGCTGGCGTAGCACAGCACTGAGTGCTGATGCACAATAGCGAAAAAACTGGCCCAGGTTCTTAAAGAACCTGGGCCAGTTTTGTATGTCCGTCTATGAATGAAATATCAACTATAGGCTTCGGCATCCTAATGAATGGGATTGTCGAAGCAGTTATGTGTCCGTTATGTGGGATGCAAAAGCTCAGTCCGTTGTGAACTCAAAACGGACTGAGCTAAAGGTTGTGAACTATTTATAGTCTTTAGTGTGGGTTATTTTCGAATGAGCGCCATGGCCGCAGCCAGTGATGGTTCGAAGGCGTCGGCGTCCTCGCGCCACTTCGCCTCGTGCTCGAAAATGATGGGGCCCGAGAATCCGCCGGCGATCGCGACGTCGATGGCTTCGCGCGCCGGTACCTCCCCGTTTCCGGGAGCGACCGGCCGCAGATCGGTCTTAGACGGCACGTCCTTGATCTGCAGTTCCGCCAAGTACGGGCCAAGCGCGGCGGCACTGTCTTCGAGCTTTTCACCGCTGCGCCACGTGTGCAAAACATCCCATACGGCGCCGGCACCGGCCGTCGAGGCAGACAGCAGCCCGGCGATGTCGGCCCCCGCCAAATATGAATCGTGTGTCTCGAGGGTGATTTTCACGCCGCTACCTTCGGCCGTCGACACCGCACAGGACAGGCGTTGGACCGCGATCTCGGCTTCGACGTCACCGGGAAACAACCTCAATGCGGGCGCGCCGAGGTCACTGGCCAGTTGCAGATGCTGCTCGAGCGGTCCGAGAAGGTTCGGGTCGGACAGTTTCACGTACGTCGCGAGCGCCGCGAAGTCCACGCCGGCATCGGAGAACTTGAGCCGGATGCCGGAACGTTGCCGCGCGGACAAACCGGTGTGCACAGGTTCATCTTGGGCGATGCGCAACTGCACACAGTCGGCGTGGTACTGCTGCGCAAGGCGCAAGACGTTGTCGATGGGCACGCCCGGGCAACCGAGCGTCGAAAAACCTGCCGTGGTCATGAATAAAGCTTATGCGGGAATTCGTGCAGTGCGTAGGCAGCGGTGAACTGATGGCACATCTTTTCATTGCGGCAGCGGTACTGTGCATCTGTGAACCATGCCCGCCCCAGCACTTTGGCCGACGTTGCCGCTGCCGCCGGCGTCTCCGTCGCCACCGCCTCGCGTGTCCTCAATGGTTCTGCACATAAGGTCAGCCCAGGGCTGGCGCGGAAAGTGCGTAAAGCCGCCGGCGAACTGAGGTATGCCCCGAACGTACAGGCCCAAAACCTAGCCCGGCAGGCCTCGTCGGTGCTGGCCGTGCTGGTACGCGACATCACTGACCCGTATTTCAGTCAGATCGCGCACGGAATTTTCACCGAGGCGATGCGTCGCAACGTCCGGGTGGTGGTGAGCGAGACCGGGATCGAACTGAATTCGGAACGCCAACGCCTGAGCGCTATGCGGGGGTTGCGGCCCCGGGCCGCGATTGTCGTCGGTTCTCGCACAGTCGACCCGAAACGGGAAGCGAGCTTGGCGAAAGCGTTGCAGGACCTGTCCGAGTCGGGGGCGACAATTGTGAGCGTCGGGCAGCCGGGAATGCCGGGGGCTTGCGTGCATCCGCGTAACCGGGACGCAGCGACCAGGTTGGCGCAGCATTTCTCGTCACTGGGACACACACGTTTCGCGATCGTGTGCGGGGAACGGCTACTGCAGGTCGTCGAGGACCGGCGCGCCGGTTTCGTTGCGGGGCTGCCGCGCACGGCACGCGTCGACACGATCGATTCCGAGTTCTCGAGGGACGGCGGTTACCGTGCGGGACAGCAGTTCTGCAGGGATGGTTTCGACGCCACGGCCGTGTTCGTGACCAGCGACGTGATGGCCAGCGGGTTTTATCGTGCGCTGCGCGAAGCAGGACGCGACATCCCCGGTGACGTTTCCGTCGCCGGGTTCGACGATGTTCCGGTCGCCGCCGACCTGTATCCGTCGTTGACGACGGTGCGGTTGCCGTTGACGGCGATCGGGGAAAAGGCGTGCGCCCTGGGGCTTGACGGACCCAGCGAGGTGACGATCCCGATTGAGGGCGAATTGGTGGTGCGTGACAGCACCAGGCGCATGTAAGACGGCCGGACTGGTGTTCGATTTGTTGTGAATACCAGAAATGCCCCTATATGCGGCATTATCTTCGCATCGTGTCGAATTCACAGCGTTTCTTGCCCCGAGGCAGGCGATGGTTCAGCGGGATCCTGGCCGCAGTGGTGCTCAGCGGGATGCTTGCCGGGTGCGCCGACAGCGGCGGATCCAAGGTCATCAACCTCTATAACGCGCCCCAAGAGAACCTGAAAACGATCGTGGACCGGTGCAACGAGGAAGCCGCCGGCGACTACAAGATCGTGCTGAACACGTTGCCGCGCGACGCCGACTCACAGCGCGAGCAACTGGTTCGGCGTCTAGCCGCGGGAGACTCCGGTATGGATGTGCTCGGCGTCGACGTGACGTGGACCGCTGAGCTGGCTTCGGCCGAATGGATCCTGCCGTGGCCGGACGAACAGCGGGCCCAAGCCGAAAAGGGTGTGTTGGAGGCTCCCCTGGAGACGGCCATGTATGAGGACGAAATGTTCGCCGCTCCGTACAACACGAACGTCCAGCTGCTGTGGTACCGGTCCGATCTGATGCCGGAACCGGCCCAGACGTGGGACGAACTCATCGACGTCGCCGAAGAACTCAAAGCCAAGGGCGACCCCCACTATGTCGAGGCGACCGGGGCTCAGTACGAGGGGCTCGTCGTGTGGTTCAACAGCCTTATCGAGTCGGCCGGCGGCAGCATCTTGACCGAAAACGTCAAGGACGTGGAGATGGGTGACCCGGCCGTGGAAGCGCTCGAGCAGTTGCAGCGTTTCTCGACGTCGAGTGCCGCCAACCCGTCGCTGTCGAACACACAGGAGGACCAGGCGAGGCTGGCCATGGAAAGCGGTTCGTCGTTTGCCCAGGTCAACTGGCCATTCGTGTATCCGTCGATGGTGGAGGGCCAACCAGACATGGCCAAGAACTTCAAGTGGGCGCCCTACCCGGGGATCGACGGGAAGGGCGCCGCCCCGTTGGGGGGCGCGAACTTCGCCGTTAGCAGTTTCTCTCAAAACCCGGACCTCGCCTTCGATGCGGCGTTGTGCCTGCGTAGCCCGAAAAATCAACTGACCGCGGCCACGAAGGACGGTTTGCCTCCGACTATCGAAAGCGTGTACTCCGAATCCGAGATGGAGGAGGCGTATCCGATGCGCGGTGCGATTCTGGACGCCCTGGAAAACGCGGCGGCACGGCCGGTGACTCCCGTTTACCAGAACATTTCGACCGTGACGTCTTCCGTGCTGTCGCCGCCGGCCGATATCGATCCGGATTCGGCCCAGCAGCAGCTACGTGACCAGATCACTCTTGCTCTTGAGTCCAAAGGAGTCTTGCCATGAGTGCAAGCGTCAAGGCTGGTGAGCGTCGACTCGGGCTGATCCTGTGCGCGCCGGCGATCATTTTCATGGTGCTCGTGGCCGGCTGGCCGATCGTCTATTCGATACTGCTGTCGTTTCAGCGATACGACCTGCGTTTTCCGGACGAACAGGAATGGATCGGTCTCGGCAACTATGTGACGGTCTTGACGAACCAGTTCTGGTGGGAGGCGATGTGGACGACCATCATCATCACCGTCGTCAGCGTCGCGATCGAACTGGTTCTCGGTATGGCGTTGGCGCTGATCATGCACCGGACCATCATCGCGCGCGGCCTGGTCCGCACCACGGTGTTGATTCCGTACGGCATCGTGACCGTCGTTGCGGCCTACGGCTGGTTTTATGCGTGGACACCCGGAATCGGGTGGCTCGCCAATTTCCTGCCCGAAGGATCAGCGCCGCTGACCGAGCATTGGCCGGCGATGGCGATCATCATCGGCGCGGAAGTGTGGAAAACGACCCCGTTCATGGCATTGCTGCTGTTGGCGGGGCTCGCGGTTGTGCCGGAGGAACTGAATCGCGCTGCGGCGATGGATGGCGCAAGCCGCTGGACCCGGTTCGTGCGGATCACCTTGCCTCTGATGCGGCCAGCGATCGCCGTGGCTTTGCTGTTTCGCACGCTTGATGCGTTCCGCATTTACGACAACATCTATGTGCTCACTTCGGGTGCGAACCAAACCGGTTCGGTATCGATCATCACGTATACGAACCTCATCAGCGGTTTGAACCTGGGCATCGGGTCCACGATGTCGGTCTTGATTTTCATTTCAGTGGCGATCATCGCGTTCCTATTCGTGAAGCTGTTGAACGTCGGTACGCCCGGCGAAGGAGGGCGTTAATGAGTAGCAAATTCAAGTGGACGGTCATGGATGTGGTCGTCCTCCTGTTTGCACTGATACCGGTCGCGTGGCTCGTCAGCCTGTCGTTGAAAGACCCGACGACGATCGCGGCCGGCGGTTTCCTGCCGAAGAAATGGACGTTCGACAACTACGTCAACGTCTTCGACGGCGGTGGGTTCCTGCAACCGCTGATCAACTCGATCGGTATCGCCGGCATAGCCACGTTTATCGCGCTGATCTTGGGCACTTTTGCCGCATACGCGATCGCGCGGCTGCAGTTCCCGGGACGGAACCTGATTCTCGCCGCGGCCCTGCTCGTCGCGATGTTCCCGCAGGTCTCGCTCGTGACACCGCTGTTCAACATCGAGCGTTCGCTGGGGCTGTTCAACACCTGGCCCGGACTGATCCTGCCGTATGTGACGTTCGCGTTGCCCCTGACTATCTACACAATGTCGACCTTCTTCAAAGAGATTCCGTGGGAACTCGAGAAGGCGGCCAAAATGGATGGGGCCACCCAGTTTCAGGCATTCCGCAAAGTCATCGTCCCGCTGGCCACGCCCGGTGTCGTGACCGCTGCGGTCTTGGCGTTCATCCAAAGCTGGAACGACTTTTTGTTCGCGATCTCGCTGACGTCGAGCGAAAGCGCCCGAACGGCCCCGGCCGCGATCTCGTATTTCACGGGCGCCTCCCAGTTCGAGCAGCCGGCGGGAACGATCGCCGCGGCGGCGGTCATCGTCACGATTCCGATCGTGGTGTTCGTCATGATTTTCCAACGACGCATCGTCAGCGGTCTCACCGCGGGCGCAGTGAAAGGGTAGTAGGCGACGTGGCTGAGATCGTCCTCGACAATATTTCGAAGAAATTCCAAGGCAACGTAGAGGTCATCAAGGACATGAACCTCACCATCGCCGAGGAAGAGTTTGTGATCCTGGTGGGGCCCTCGGGCTGCGGTAAATCCACTTTGCTTAATATGATCGCGGGTTTGGAGGACATCACGGCCGGCGAACTACGGATCAACGGCACCCGCGTGAATGAGAAACCGGCGCGCGATCGCAACATCGCGATGGTGTTCCAGTCATACGCGCTATATCCGCACATGTCGGTCGAGGAAAACATCGCCTTCCCGTTGACGATCGCTAAAGAACGAAAAGCCAAGGTCAAGGAGAAGGTGCGCAACGCGGCCGAAATGCTGGAACTGACGCCGCTGTTGAAGCGGCGGCCCGGTGAGCTGTCGGGTGGGCAGCGTCAGCGCGTCGCGATGGGGCGCGCGATCGTGAGATCGCCGGAAGCCTTCCTCATGGACGAACCGCTGTCCAACCTTGACGCGAAACTGCGGGCCCAGATGCGTACCTCGATCTCGCGGTTGCAAAAAAGCCTCGCCACCACGACCGTGTACGTGACGCACGACCAGACCGAGGCGATGACACTGGGCGACCGGATCGTGGTGCTGCGGCAAGGCGTGGCCCAGCAGATCGGCAGCCCCGCCGACCTGTATGAACGCCCCGCTAACTTGTTCGTGGCGGGCTTCATCGGCGCCCCGACGATGAACTTCCTACCCGGTGAGATCGAAGGCAATAAAGTGAACACCGCGATCGGGGCCCTGCCGTTGGGCGACCGGATCAGGCGCCGTCTCGAAGCCGGCGGACATCCGAAAGAAGTCGTCATCGGGTTGCGCCCCGAAGCCCTTGAGGACGACGCATACGCCGAAGGCAGCACCCGGTTCGCGTTCACCGACACGGTCGACATCGTCGAGTCCCTGGGCGCCGTGAAGCTGGCGTATTTCAACCTGGACCGGCCCGCGGAGTCGCAGCACCTCGACGAAGTCACAGCCCACACCGGTGGCGCGGACCGATTCGGCAGCGCACAGTTGGTGGCGCAGGTGAACGCACGTTCCGATGTGCGCGAAGGCGGGGTGCTGCGTGTGAGTTTCGATCCGCATGACGCGCTGCTGTTCGACCCGAACGAGGGGACACGCCTGGGGCATCTTGTGACAGGACGCGAAAGCGGCCAGGCGTGACGCAGGAGATGGTCAGCGGAGAGACTCTTTCGCTGGCCATATCCGTAACTTGTGTGCATGTCCGTAACTTGTTGGTCAACGGTGGGCCGTGAACAGTCGGCGTGCCGACTTCGTGTTCTCGCGCCCGTGAGAACCTGCCTGCATGGTGACTAGCGACGACCTCGCGCAGCCGACGAAACAGATCATCTCCGGCGCGATGCACTACTTCAGGACCCTGCCGCAGCAATGGCCGCACCGGCTCGAACTGTTGCGGGCGTTGGGCGTCGACTGTGTAGAAACCTACGTCCCCTGGAACCTGCATGAACCCCGGCCGGGGCAATACGACTTCAGTGGAATCGCCGACATGGAGGCGTTTTTCGCCGCCGCGGCCGAAGCCCGCCTCGCCGTGATCGTCCGCCCCGGACCGTACATCTGTGCCGAATGGGACAACGGCGGTCTTCCGTATTGGCTGCGCGCGCAAAACCCGCAGGCACCGTTGCGCAGCAGCGACCCCGGCTTCCTCGCCGCCGTCGACACCTGGTTCGAAGAGCTGGTACCGCGGATCGCGGCGCATCAGGTAGACCAGGGCGGCAACATCATCGCCGTCCAGGTCGAAAACGAGTTCGGGTCGTTCGGCGACGATAAGGATTACCTCCGGCACCTGGCGGACAAGCTGATCGCGTTGGGTGTCACGGTCCCGCTGTTCACCTCCGACGGTTACGCCGCCGCCCAGTTGGAGGCCGGGACGTTGCCGGACGTGCTGGCGACCGTCAACTTCGGATCGAAACCGGATGAGGCTTTCGCCGCGTTGGAGACGCACCGCCCCGGCGAGAAGAAATGGTGCATGGAGTATTGGAACGGCTGGTTCGACCATTGGGGGGAGCAGCACCACGTGCGTGACCCGGCCGACGCTGCCGCCACTCTCGATCAGATCTTGGCCTCGGGTGGCTCCGTGAACATCTACATGGCCGTCGGCGGCACCAACTTCGGCACCTGGGCCGGAGCGAACCACGAGGACGGATATCAGCCGACCGTCACGTCATACGATTACGACGCCCCGATCAGCGAATCCGGGGAAACGACCGCGAAGTTCTTCGCCTACCACGACATCATCGGTAAATACCGCCAGGTCGCGGAGGAAATACCGTTGTCGGCGCCGGTCTTGCCTCGCACAGAAGTGAGTTTCAGCGAGAGCCTGCCGTTGTGGGCTTGCATTCCCGCGGATGTGACGAACACCGACAGCCCGCCCAGCTTCGAGCAGCTGGATCTGGCGCACGGCCTGGTTTGGTACCAGCATCGCCTGCAGGGACAGCGAGACATGGCGCCGATCTCGGTCGACGGCCTGGGAGATCGCGCGCTCCTGTTCGCCGACGGCCACGAACTGGCCACCTACGAGCGGGGCAAGGCGCAGAAAGCGTCGTTGGCGTGCGAAGAGGAAGGCGGACTGCTGGACGTCATCGTCGAATCGATGGGTCGAGTCAACTTCGGACCCATGATCGGTGACTCGAAAGGCATGACGGCCGTGCGTCACGGCGAAGAAGAGCTGCGGGATTGGGCGGCCGCGCCATTCGCGTTGGACGATATCTCGCAACTGCCGTGGGGAAGCGAAGTAGACCCGATCCACGGTCCCGTGTTCTACCGCGGTCGGTTCGATGCCGACGCCCCCGGCGACGGCCATGTGGCGTTGCCCGGTTTCGTGAAAGGCTACGTGTGGATCAACGGATTCTGTCTAGGGCGGTATTGGAACAAAGGACCACAGCAGACGCTGTATTTGCCGTGGCCGTTGGTTCACACGGGAGAAAACGAGATCGTCGTGCTGGAATTGCATCCCGGTACGCACGGCGAAGCGGAGATACGCAGTGAGCCGCAACTTGGTCCGGCCGAGGAAAGCTGAGCGGGCGGCGTCAGCGCCGCCCGCTCGAACCGTCTATTTAGCTAGACCCATGCGGTCGAGGACCCAGGCCAGGTTGAACGCTTCCTCTTCCCACGCCGCGTAACGACCGGAACGGCCGGCGTGCCCGGCTTCCATCTCCGTCTTCAGCAGGAACTCGCCGCCCTTGGCTTCGTGCCGCAGCCGCGCGATCCATTTCGCCGGTTCGTGGAAACCGACGCGGGTGTCGTTGAGGCTCGTCACCGCCAGGATCGCCGGATAGGTGGCGTCGGTGAGGTTTTCGTACGGCGAATACGACTTCATGTACCGGTAAACCTCGGGATCGTGCAGCGGGTTGCCCCACTCGTCCCATTCGATGACGGTCAACGGCATCGACGGGTCCAGAATCGTGTTGAGGCTGTCCACGAATGGGACCTGGGCCAAAATTCCCGCGAACAGCTGCGGCGCGAGATTGACCACGGCGCCCATGAGCATGCCGCCGGCGGAACCCCCGCGCGCGACCAGACGATCCGAGGACGTCCAGTTCGCGTCGATGAGGTGACGTGCGCTGTCTACATAGTCGGTAAACGTGTTCTTCTTCTTCAGCAGCTTGCCGTTTTCGTACCAGGCACGGCCCATCTCGCCGCCGCCGCGAATGTGCGTGATCGCGAAGGTGACGCCACGGTCCATGAGCGACAGCCGCGGTATCGAGAAGTACGGGTCCATGCTGGCTTCATACGATCCGTAGCCGTACAGCAGGCAGGGGGCGCTGCCGTCCCGGGCGACGCCTTTGCGGTGCACGATCGAGATCGGGATCTGGGTGCCGTCGGCCGCGGTGGCCCATTCGCGGTGCTGCTCGTAATTGTCCGGGTCGAAATCTCCGAGGACGGCCCTGCGTTTGCGCAGGTGCATCTCGCCGGTTTCGAGGTCAAGGTCGTAGACCGAATCCGGGGTGACCATCGAACGGTATGAGAAACGAAGCTGCGTGATGTGATAGTCGAGGTTGCCCGCGGGGGTGACCGTGTAGATCGCTTCGTCGAACGACACGTCACGTGCCTCACCGTCGCGCGGCAGGATACGGATACCGGTCAAGCCACCGTGGCGCAAGTGGACGACGATGTACTTGTCGTACGCGGAGAACGACTCGAGCCGCGTGTCGTCGCGGTGCTCCAACAACGGGTGGAACTGAGTCGTATCGTCGACCGGGGTCCACCCGAGGGTGAAGTTCTCCGCGTCGTCATTGTGGAGAACGATGAAGCGGTCACCCTGGTGGTCCACGGCCAGCTCGACACCGTCGCGGCGGCCCGCACCGAACACGGTGAACTCGCCGGTCGGGTTGTCGGCGCGCAGGAAACGGACTTCGCTGGTGATCTTCGAATGCGACTCGCACAGCAGATATTCCTCGCTGCCGGTCGTGTCAATGCCGGTGCCGAAGCGGGCGTCGGTCTCTTCGTGAATGACAACGTCTTCGCTGCTGGGCGTGCCGATCTTGTGGCGCCACACCTTATTGGGACGCCACGCTTCATCTACAGTGGTGTAGAAGAAGTAGTCGCCGTTGGCGCTCCAGGCGCCGCCGTAAAAGGCACCCTCGACGGAGTCGGCCAGGAGTTCGCCGGTCCGCAAGTCCTTGAATTGCAGCGTGAAGCGTTCGTCCCCGGCGAGATCCACCGAGTACGCCAGCATGTTGTTGTCGCGGGTGAGTCCCAAATTGCCGAGAGCGAAGAAATCGTGCCCTTCGGCCAGCTCGTTCTCGTCGAGCATGATTTGCTCACCCGGCAGTTTCTCGTCGCCCCCGATTTCGGGTGGCGCGTCGTCACCTCGAGCCGGCACTCGGCAGTGCGTCGAGTACTGCTTTCCTTCGAAAGTGCGAGTGAAGAACCACCAGTCGCCGCGGCGGGCAGGAACGGACAGGTCGGTTTCCTTCGTGCGCGACTTGATCTCATCGAAGATGCGACCCCGCAGTTCCTCCAAGTGCGAGGTAGCGGCTTCGGTGTATTCGTTCTCCGCCTTGAGGTAGGCGAGCGTGTCCGGGTCTTCGGCGTTGATGAGCCAAGCGTAAGGATCGACGACGGTGTCGCCGTGATGCGTCCGCTCGGTATCGACGCGCTTTGCTACTGGTGGAGTCTGCATTTCGCCAGGCTACCTATGCCGTCCAGGGGGTTATGACCGGCGGTTCCGCGTCGCCGAAGAAATCTCTGGTGTGAAACCGCCGGTTTGACAGCGTTGTGACGGCCCACGCAGCCAGGCTGCTGGTGCAAGCGGCGCCTTAGTGGAGCGGCTTCAAGTCGTCTCCGATGTCGTCCCAGTGGACCCAGCCGCAGCCCGGAACGCCTTCTGGCCATATAACCCTGGCCAGTATCCAGCCCCCGTAGAGAGAACGGTCGGGGTCTGGTCCCAGGCGTAGGTGAAGCTCCTCGAAACCCTCGTCGACAGGATCCGCGTTGCGGTCGGGTTTGACCCGCGGTGTGAGATCCGTATCGATTACATACGTTTCGTCGTCCTCGTATGTGTGGAAGACTCCACAATTTCCTACTGGCGCATTGTGTTGCCGATCGACAACGGTGCCGTCCACTACCTGCGTGTGGTGTTCCAAGCCGGTCTCGCCGACGTTTCCGTGTTCGTCACCGTCGCAGCTGGCGTCTCCGTCCTGGTGGACGTAGCCATATGGCTGGAGGTCGAACACGGCGTCGCCCGGGCAGTTCCACCATTGCCAGGCGGCCATGTCGTTCACCGGGGTGGCCTGGTCCCCGGACCATAGCCATATGAAGGCGCCTTTCCACGACGTATAGCGCTCGTCTGATCCGTCTACCCACTCGAGGACGGCTATGGCGTCGCGGTTGCCATCGCCGTCGAGGTCTTGGTATTCCGGTTCGTTGTCGGGATCGATACGCATGTGTGGGTCATTGCCGCTTGCGTCGGGCGGGTAGTAGACGCCATCCGTGAGCTGGACTTTCTGAGGCTTCTTTCTATCGGCCAGGTCGAAAGGGTATTTATCGCCAAATAGGTAATATGGACGATTATCGGGTGCGAGGTAAAAGCTGGCGTTTTCGAGATCGAACCCGGTTTCCACCGTGAGCAATTCCGATGAGGAATGTCTGGCGCTATTGTCCGATGACCCTGGCGACCACACTCCAGTGGTGTAAAGCGCCGAAGCGGCCAGCAAGGCAAGGCCCGTGATGACTGCCGGTGTGATCCACCACCAACGCCGACTGCGAGCGCCGGCACTATCAGTACTCATGGCCGCCCCTCACCCCTCGGGCCCGGCGATTTCCGCACGACGCATGGGATGCACAGGGGTGTCCTTGGGGGTGTTGGTTCGGTCCGTGGTGTGTGGAGCCTATCAACGCCTATGCGGTATCGACAATGGGTGTCTGCTCTGATGCGGTGAGATAGTGTTGTTGCTGGACAGTTGGCTTGCGGTGTTAGGCGTATCGCAGGGCTTCTCTCGGGCCGTGTCAGTAACATGTTGTGGCACACGGAAACTCGGAGCTCAGGGCCTGTGTCTCTTATGTCCCAACCTGCTAGTGTCGGCAGCGGACTTTCTATTATGGATCGTTGCTGATCACCAACACCGCCATGTCGTCGCGCGGGTCCTCATCGGAATAGTTCAGCACTTCGGTGCGCAGCTTCGCTGCGATCACATTGGCCGGATACCCCGCCAACGGTCGCAGGCAACGGGCGATACCGGAATGACCGAAAAGGCTCGTTCCGTCGCGCCGCTCGGTGACGCCGTCGGTGAAGAACACCAGCGAATCACCCGGCTTCAAGGTCACCTGGGCGGTGTTGACGGACAAACTCGGCAGCAACCCGACCGCCGTGCCGAGGTTCCCCACGAATTCGCATTTGCCGTCAGCGTGCAGCAGCAGTGGCCGCTCGTGCCCGCTCAACACGAGTTCGATATCGAGGTCGTTGCCGTTGCGAGTCAGAAGCGACGTCGCCAACGTGGCGTAACGACCCTCCTCCGGTTGCTCCAGCAACGTGTGGTTCAACAATTCGAGGGCACGAGGCAGCGGGCGGTCGTCGCGCATCATCACGCGCAAGACGTCCCGCACGAGGCCGGTGACGGCGGCGGCCTGCGCGCCCTTGCCGCACACGTCTCCGATCGAGACCCAGTAGCGGTCCTCGCTGAGCTCGAGAACGTCGTAAAAGTCCCCACCGACGTCGGTGCCGGTCGATGCCGGCACGTATTCGGCCGCGAAGCCAATGCCTTTAGCTTTCGGTAGCGCCGAAGGCAGCAGCGCGTTCTGGAATGCTTGCGCGATCGCTTGACGGTCCGAATGGATCCGGGCGTTGTCGATCGCGAGGGCGGCACGGCGCGCGGCGTCCTCGACGACCGTGATGTCGTCGGGCGTGTGTGCACGGTCGTCTGGCCGGCCGATCGCGAGTGCGCCGAGCACGGAGCCGCGGGCGGACAGCGGAACCACGACCCCTTCGACCGGCATCGGCAGCGGTACAGCACTGCCGGAGTCGAGTACGTCGGAAAGGCGTGCGGCGGTGTCCTTATCGGGCGATTCGAGGCGTTCGCGAATGTGAGGCAGCGACGCTTCATCGGAATGCGAAACGGTCGCCGGCTTCAATGTCCCCGTTTCGTCGGGGAGCAGGACGGCGCTCCACGTTCCCAGCCGCGGAACCATCAGCTGCGGCACGAGCGCCAAGGTGAGGTCGACATCCAGAGACTGCGCGAGCAGTTCGCCGGCTTCGGCCAGAAACGTCAGCCATCCCCGGCGACGACGGTCGGCGGTGTTGACCCGGTCGGTCTCGATGGCCAATGCCATGCGGTCCGCCGACAATGCCGCGAGCGAACGCCAATGTTCGCGGGCCGTGGTCTCGGGGTACAGCTCGATGTGCCCGTTTCGCGGGCGGTGCACCGGAAGCGCGACCGTCAGGGTTACCCCGTCGGGAGTCTCCGACCCTGCGCGAGCGACGACGGCGGGTCCGGCACCGTCGGCCGTGTCGAGCCAGACGGCGCCGCCGACAGCCCCCACGACTTCACACAGCCGCACCAGCATCTCCGAGATCAACTGCGGCAAGGTCAACTGGCGGCGCAGGTCGTCGCCGACGTGGATCAGCCACGAGACCCGTTCGGCCGCGCGCGATGTGGCGGCGATGTCCTCGGCGGACACTTCGGTGTTGGTGGGTGTCTCGTCGAAAGGGGTGTCTTTGACCGAGACACCGTTGGTGTCCGCGGGACTGTCGAGGCGGAACCACACGCCCTTGCCCGAGGGGTCGTGACTGGTTCCCCATGACGAGGCGAACTGATCGACGAGGAGAAGGCCGCGTCCGTGTTCGGCGTCTTCGTCGGGAGGAGACAGGTTGGTCGAGTCTACCGGGCCGGACCGGTAGTCGGTTACGGTTACTGTGACCCCGCGGTCATCGGCTGCAACGTCCACGTCGAGGTCGGTTCCGGCGTGGATGACGCCGTTGGTGGCCAGCTCTGTAGTGAGCAGCAACGCCTCGTCCATGAGGTTGGTGAGGCCGACCTCGGCGAGTACTTCGCGCACTACGGCGCGCGCTGCCGCTGGTGACCGGTGGTTTGCAGGGAGTCTCAGCTGCCTGCGTGCACGAACAGACACTAAAGGAGTCTCTCTCACCGTCGTTTCGAATGTGCGCGGGGAGGGGCAAAAAATTAACATCACCGCCAAAACTACGTGGTGGGGATCGCGTGACAGCAAATGAGGACAACATGACAGGCACCCAAGCGGTCACGGAGCATGCAGTGCTCGAATCGCTGGCGGAAGCCCTCGGGCGTATGGAGATGGGCGACTTTTCGGTGCGCCTGCCTCGTAGCGAGGGTCTCGCTGGGGAAGTCGCCGACCGGTTCAACGCTGTGGTGGAACGGTCAGACAGACACGTGCGGGGACTGCGCCTGATCTCGAGGGTCGTCGGCCGCGAGGGCCGCCTCAATGAACGCCTTGATGCCGAACATTTGGACGGCTCGTGGGCGGAAGGCGCCGAGGCGGTCAATCGTCTCGTTGAGGAAGTCATCCGGCCCACTTCGGAGATTTCGCGGGTGCTGGGCGCCGTCGCCGAAGGCGACCTGACGCAGCGGGCGAAGCTCGAGGTCGACGGTAGGCCGCTGCGGGGGGAGTTTCGCAACATCGGCGAGACCGTCAACCAGATGGTGGACCTGTTGGCCTCGTTCGCCGATGAAGTGACGCGTGTGGCGCGCGAAGTCGGCACCGACGGCAAGCTTGGTGGTCAGGCCGATATCCAAGGTGTGTCCGGTCGTTGGCGTTCCCTCACCGACTCCGTCAACACGATGGCGTCGAACCTGACGAACCAGGTGCGTTCGATTGCGCGGGTCACGAACGCGATCGCCGCCGGTGACTTGACTCAGACCGTCGACGTCGACGCTAAAGGCGAGGTCGCGGAGCTGGCATACACGATCAACTCGTTGACGAACACGCTTCAGGTGTTCGCCGGCGAGGTGACGCGTGTGGCGCGTGAGGTCGGCACCGACGGCAAGCTTGGTGGTCAGGCCGAAGTCCCGGGTGTCGCGGGGACGTGGAAGGCGTTGACGGAGAACGTCAACTCGATGGCGTCGAACCTGACCGATCAGGTGCGCAACATCGCGGCTGTGTCGACGGCTGTGGCGTCCGGTGACTTGTCGCAGAAAATCACCGTCGCAGCTCAGGGAGAGATTCTCGAGCTGAAGAACACGGTGAACACGATGGTGGATCAGTTGTCGTCGTTCGCCGATGAGGTGACGCGTGTGGCGCGCGAAGTCGGCACCGAGGGCCGCTTGGGCGGCCAGGCTCAGGTCTACGGCGTATCCGGCACGTGGCGTGACTTGACGGAGAACGTGAACCAGTTGGCGCGCAACCTGACCGATCAGGTGCGAAACATCGCGACCGTGACTAAGGCCGTGGCCGGCGGTGACTTGTCGCAGAAGATCACCGTCGATGCCCAGGGGGAAGTCGCTGCCCTTAAGGACACCGTCAACACCATGGTGGACACGCTGTCGAGCTTCGGTGACGAGGTGACGCGTGTGGCGCGCGAAGTCGGCATGCAGGGCAAGCTCGGCGGCCAGGCGAATGTGCGTGGCGTGTCGGGCATTTGGAAGGAACTGACCGGCAATGTGAACCAGATGGCGTTCAATCTGACGGAGCAAGTTCGTAACATCTCGACGGTAGCCACCGCGGTCGCCGGCGGTGACCTCTCGCAGAAGATCACTGTGGACGCCTCCGGCGAGGTATTGGAGCTCAAACAGGTCCTCAACACCATGGTCGAGCAGCTGTCGCGGTTCGCCGATGAGGTGACGCGTGTGGCGCGCGAGGTCGGCACCGACGGCAAGCTCGGCGGCCAGGCGAACGTGCGCGGGGCCGGCGGTATCTGGAAAGAACTGACCGACAACGTCAACCAGATGGGTTCGAACCTGACCGAACAAGTTCGTAACATCTCGTCAGTGTCCTCGGCCGTGGCTGGCGGTGACCTGTCGCAAAAGATCACCGTCGATGCGCAAGGCGAAATCCTCCAGCTGAAGAACACCGTGAACACGATGGTGGATCAGTTGTCGTCGTTCGCCGATGAGGTGACGCGTGTGGCGCGCGAAGTCGGCACCGAGGGCCGGCTGGGTGGTCAGGCCCAAGTGGACGATGTGTCCGGTACGTGGCGCGCCCTGACCGACAACGTGAACTCGATGGCGTCGAACCTGACCAACCAGGTGCGAAACATCGCGACCGTGACCAAAGCCGTGGCCGGCGGTGACCTGTCGCAAAAAATCACCGTCGATGCGCAAGGCGAAATCCTCGAGCTCAAGACGACCGTGAACACGATGGTGGATCAGTTGTCGTCGTTCGCCGATGAGGTGACGCGTGTGGCGCGCGAAGTCGGCACCGAGGGCCGGCTGGGCGGCCAAGCGGAAGTCAACGACGTGTCCGGTACGTGGCGCGCCCTGACCGACAACGTCAACCGGCTCGCGACGACCCTGACGAATCAGCTGCGCTCGATCGCCCAAGTCGCTAACGCGGTGGCTCGAGGCGACCTGAGCCAGTCGGTCAACGTCGAGGCCGAAGGCGAAGTCGCGGAACTGCGCGAATCGATCAACGAAATGATTGTGGCGCTGCGCGACCAGACCACGAAGAACGCCGACCAGGACTGGACGAACTCGAACCTGGCCCGCGTCTCGAGCCTCCTGCAGGGGCAACGCGACCTGCAGGAAGTCTGCCGCATGATCATGACGGAAGTGACTCCGCTTGTGGACGCGCAGACCGGAACCTTCTTCACGAAGGAGACAAAGGACGACGGCATCGAGCGGTTCCGCTTGACCGCCTACTACGGCTACACGCCGCCCGAATCGCCGGTCATGTACGCGCCCGGCGAAGGGCTTGTCGGCCAGGCCGCGGCATCGCGGCGCATGATCCGACTCGACGACGTCCCCGAGGGCTACCTGACGATCCGGACGGGCCTCGGCGAAGCCACCCCGGCCGACCTGGTCATCATGCCGATCCAGTTCGACGGCGAGCAGCTGGGAGTCATCGAGTTCGCGTCGTTTAGGACGTTCTCCCCGCTGCACATATCGTTCCTGGAACGTTTGGTCGCCAACATCGGCACCGCCTTGAACAACATTGTCGCGAACGGCCGGACCGAGGCGCTGTTGACGGAATCGCGCCGGTTGACGACGGAACTGACGCAGCAGTCGAACGAGCTGCAACGTGCCAACGACGAGCTCGAGGAGCAGGCGCGGGAACTGTCAGACCGTAACCGCGAGATCGAGATCAAGAACCGGGACGTGGAGACCGCGCGGATCGGCCTCGAAGAAAAAGCCGAGCAGCTTGCGCAGGCGTCGCGGTACAAGAGCGAATTCTTGGCCAACATCAGCCACGAGCTGCGCACGCCGCTGAATTCGCTGCTCCTGCTGGCGCGTTTGCTGGCCGAAAACAACGAAAGCAACCTGACCGAGAAACAGGTCGATTTCGCGCGCACGATTCACAGCGCCGGCTCCGACCTGCTGAACCTGATCGACGATATTTTGGACCTATCGAAGATCGAAGCCGGTCGCATGGACATCGACCCACACGAGACCACGTTCACCGAGATCGCCGGGCATGTCGAACAGACATTCCGGCCGCAGGTGCAGGAAAAAGGCCTCGAATTTACAGTGGAGGTCGATGACGACCTGCCGGAATCGTTCGTGACGGACTCGCAGAAGCTGCAGCAGGTGTTGCGGAACTTGATGTCGAACGCGGTCAAGTTCACCGACTCGGGCACTGTGAAGCTCACAGTGAAACGCGCCAGCGCCGACATGATGTTCGGGATACCGACGCTCGACAACGCGAACGCGGTGTTCTCGCTGGCGGTTTCGGACTCCGGCGTCGGAGTCCCCGACGACAAGCTGGCCATGATCTTCGAACCGTTCCAGCAGGCCGACGGCGGTACGAGCCGCAAATACGGTGGTACGGGCTTGGGCTTGTCGATATCCAAGTCGTATGCGGACCTTTTGGGCGGCACCATCACCGTCGATACGCGTCCTGGCCAAGGCAGCACGTTCACCCTGTACGTTCCGGACCGTCCCGGCACGGTCGCGCCGCCGATCGCGGAGCTGCCGATGTCGCTGGCGCAGGTCGAGCCGCGCGCTAACGAGGAGGAGCCCGGCGCCATTCAGGGGCCGATCCTGCGCGACGACACCGAGGAAGCCGGAGGCGAAGCGGATCAGGCGATCCGTCAACTCGAAGGTTCGACGGTGTTGATCGTCGACGATGACGTCCGCAACGTGTTCGCGTTGACGGCGGCGCTGGAGATGCACGGCATTTCGGTCTTGTACGCCGAAAACGGCGCCGACGGCATCGCGACCCTGTCGGAGAACGAGTCCGTCGACATCGTGTTGATGGACGCCATGATGCCCGACATGGACGGCAACGAGACGACGGCCGCGATCCGGCGGATCCCGCGGTTCTCGGACCTACCGGTCATCTTTTTGACCGCTAAGGCGATGCCGTCGGATCGGGATGCGAGTTTCGAGGCCGGCGCTTCCGCGTACATCACGAAACCGGTTGACCTTAGCGAGCTGTTGGGCCTTATGGCTTACTGGAATAGTGGCGGAGATAATGCTTCCGACGGCAGTTTCGCGGACGATTAGACCCATCGTGGGTTCGCGTCGCGCACCAGCATCGAATGAAGGAAGGTAGCCCAATGACGGCACGGCAGGCGCCCGTTTTGCTCGTGGACGATCGTCGCGAGAACCTGACCGCGCTGGAGGCAATACTGCAGGGTTTGCCGGTTGCCACCGAATCGGTCATGTCTGGTGAGGGCGCTCTCAAGAAATTGCTCACCGGCGAGTACGCGGTGATCCTGTTGGATGCGCAGATGCCCGGTATGGACGGGTTCGAGACCGCGCAGCACATTAAGCAGCGGGAGCGTACAAAGCACACGCCGATCATTTTCTTGACCGCGGCAGACCGGGACTCGCATATGGCGTTTCGCGGGTATTCGGTCGGTGCGGTGGATTACATAACGAAGCCGTTCGATCCGTGGGCGCTGCGCGCGAAGGTCAACATTTTCGTGGACCTGTGGGATCGCAAGGAACGCTTGAATGCGGACGCGACCCGGATGCGGGCGTTGGCGACGGAACGCGACCGGCTGCGCAGCATTCTGGTTGAGGCCAGCCGAATTCTTCGCGAAGGCAATGGTGACCGTCCGCCCGAGAACGTGGCGAAGGCCTTGGAGACCCTGTCGGAAGCCGAATAATCTTTTAATCGGTAAAAGCAAAGGTCACAGCCCGTGCGGTGGAGCTTTAACGCGCCTGTGTGAGCGTTGGCGACACTCGATGTGCGCATGTGCTAATTCGTTATCTCCACCTGTCGGTTACGCTTGGCGATGTGGCACGCCCGGAGCTTGAGATTTCGGTGCGTCACGAATCTGACAATGCGGTCGTGACGCTCGCCGGTGAAATCGACATCGGCACTGCACCGCGCCTGACGGCGGCGGTGGAAGACGTCTTGGAGGATCAACCGGTGCGGGTGATCCTTGACATGTCTTCGGTGACGTTTTGCGATTCGCAGGGTCTGGGCACGCTCGTTGTGTTGAACCGGGCCGCGACTCGCAGCCGCAGTGTCTTGGTGCTGTCACATCTGAACGAGTTTTTGGACCGTCTGCTTCAGGTCACGGGCTTGTACAACGCGTTCACGATTCAGGGCGGGAACGGTACCCGCGTCAATTAACCCGGTCGGCGTCGAGCCCGCTTGCCTCTGTCGCGTATCTGACAGATTTAAAGATGTATTCGTTCCGCATTCGAGTCGTTGCGCTGAGATACTTCCGCGGTGGAACTTAACCCCGGATCCCATGAACCGCCCCGGTTTTCGCCTCACGCCGAACCATATGTACACGTCGTCATCGACGAGGGTCATGTGGACATCGACAGCCGTATCGACGTTGAAACATACGCGTCGAATCTACTCGGGGTGATCTGGCATACCGCCGCCGGTGACGTCGAGACGCAGCACGGCATCTACGCCGAACTCCTGCAATACCTGCGCCAACGCGCCGATCCACGGGCCAGCGCAGTGTTGGCAACACTCGGGTATCTGGCCGACACCGAAGCGATGCGCACCGAAGCCGAGACCGCGCGGTCGGACCTGCCAGCGCCACCACAATGGCCCTTCGCGGGCATCGCCGTCAGTGAATGCTGGTGTAGCGCAGACGTGTTCGAGGAATCACTGACCTTGGTGTGCGTCACCGAATCGGCCGGGGTGCGCAGCGGTCTCGTCGTCATCCTCGACAACGACTTCCCGCCGCTGGGGCCGATGATCACCGACGCTTACGTCACCTCGGAGCCGGATGAAGTCGTCGCCTCCTTGCGCGAAGCCTCCACCGGGGAGTTCACGCGGCAGCCTGAACGCATCGCGCCGCACACCGCCATGTCGAAGCTGTGGTCGGCGCTGTGCGAGCTCGACGACGAGGCCGCGCATATCGATCCCGAATCACCGCTCATGCTGTTGCGCGCGCTGCTGCGTCACCGTTGCCGCATCGTCGGTGTGGACACCGGCGGGGCCCGTGAACCCGAGATGCCGTCGGCCGCGGACGTCAAACGCGTCCTCAATGCGTTCCTGTCGTCGCCGGACGCTCAAACTCTGCCGCGCAACGAAGAGGTCGTGGCCGCACTGGAACTCATCCTGGCGTTCCACCTGCCGACCGGGCTGCGGGTAGGGCCCCGGCTCAGTCGCACCTTCCTACACGAATGGGTACCGGAGGAGCTTGAGGCGGACGACGACATGCTTCCAGTGCTGGCGTCCGTACTGTCGACGTTCAACGGGTGGGTCGCCCGCGACCTCGGACTCGGCGACGAAGCGATCGGGGCCATCGCGCGGCAAGTGAGCCATTGCGAACAGCATTTTCGCGACGATATACCCGACTACGACGCCGACGCCCCGCCCGATTGGCCCGGCCTGTTCGAATGATCGACCGTCGACTGCGGTCGGCTGACGGCCGGACGGTGACGCGGGAGGCCGCCCGCGGCCTCGGTACTGTCGCGGGGTGCCTCGCATCAAGGATGAAACGTCGCCCCGCACCGGCCGGGCGACACTGAGCCTGTCGCCGCTGGTCGTGGAACAGCTGGTCGACTGGTATGCCCGTCACGGGCGTGACCTGCCGTGGCGCGCTCCCGGGACGAGCCCCTGGGGCGTCCTGGTCAGCGAGGTCATGTCGCAGCAGACCCCGGTCTCGCGGGTCGCGCCGATATGGGTCGAATGGATGCAGCGCTGGCCCACGCCGAAGGATTTCGCGAGCGCGAGCCAGGCAGAAGTGTTGCGGGCGTGGGGAAGCCTAGGTTATCCGCGCCGGGCGCTGCGCCTTCACGAATGCGCCACCGCCGTCGTGGACCGCCATGGCGGCGAGATCCCCGCCGAGGTTGAGGCCCTGCTTGCGCTTCCCGGAATCGGGATGTATACGGCGCGGGCGGTAGCCGTGTTCGCGTTCCGGCAACGCCACCCGGTCGTGGACACCAATGTGCGTCGCGTTGTGGCGCGGCTTGTCAAGGGGGAGGCCGACGGCGCGCACAGCACCCGAAAGGTCGACTTGTGGGAGACCGAAATGCTGCTGCCGCAACAGGAGTCGCTAGCCGCGGACCTGTCGATCGCGGTGATGGAACTGGGTGCGCTGGTGTGCACCGCGAGGTCGCCGCGATGCAGTGAATGCCCGGTGTCGTCGAGCTGCAAGTTCCTGGCTACGGGTGAAGCGCTGCCGGACCGGCCCAGCCGGCGCCCACAGCGATATCACGGCACGACCCGGTATGTCCGCGGCCGGATCATGGAGCTGCTGCGCGGTAGTTCCGGACCGGTGCTGCGCGCCGAGATCGACCGGGTCTGGCACGAGGAGAAACGCCGCCAGGACGCGCTTGACGGCCTGGTCCATGACGGTCTGGTCGAGCCGCTACCGGGGGACCGGTTCGCGCTTCCCGAATAGTGCCTGCCGCCGCGCGATCCTCCCCTGACGTGGCCGCGCGGCGACAGACAACGATCTCAACCGCTTGGGACGGTCTCGGGTTCGTCGGCGTTAGGGGGTGCTTCGTGCGGCGCGATGCGCATCACGGTCTCGCCGGTTTCGTCGTCGACCATCGCGACGATTACCTCGTCGGGGGCGTGCCGGTGCAGCGGGACCGCGAACACTGCGGAAGCGGGGCGGTCGTCGATGAGCGCGCCGAAAACCACGAGGCGCCACTCGTCTTCTTCTTCCCACGTTTCGCGAACGGACGTGCGCAGCAACCCGTTCACGGTCTTATAGGCCTCGCTGTGGTAGATCTGCTCGGTGCTGTGCTCGAGCGGTATCGGCGTCGTGTCGCCTGCCAGCGGGTGCGTGAATTTGACGCGCAGGCGCCGTAGCGGGATCAGCCAGGCACCGTCGAATTCTGCCGACAGCATCACGAATGACACGGCCAGGGCAAGCAGAGCGCCGGAGGCCAGTAGCGGTTGTGCCGCGATCGCGGCGAACCAGCTGTCGGAGGCGGCGAACATGATGAGACCGGACACCAGAATCCATGCCGCCCGGGTGAATGTGCGCCACGAGATGGGTACCGACTTGGCACTCATGCAGCCGCACGACGCTTCCGGCACGGTCACACGGGAGTAGGTGAGGAAGGCGAGGAAACCGATACCGACGCACACAACCGCTACGGAAGTTGCTGGGCGGGCCTGCGGTACGAGCAGAAGGAGCGCCAGGATTGCTTCACCGGCGCCGACGGACCGGTAGGCCAGGGAGGCACGGTTCTCGCCGACAAGTTTTGTCAATGCGGTGGATTGAGCGCGTAGCTTTCCGCGTCGGGTGAAGAGCTTGCTGCTTCCGGACCATAGGAGTATGGCCGCCACCAGCGGTGGTAGCACCGCGGCGATCCATTCCAACATTGTGTGTCCTTCCATTTGCCGGACATTCGGGGCGGGGTGCGAGACGGTGGGCGCCGTCCCGGTTCACGTCGGTATTCGAGTTGGATGGGCAAATATTTGAGTTGCCTCGCGATAGAGCATTCTTCATCAACAATGTCGAAGCGAACGCGCAAAAGTCAAGGGTTGAGCGGTGCGGCCGCCGGTCCCGACGTGCACCGTCGGCCGCGGTGCCGAGACGGCGTACCGTCTCGGCACCGTCATCTAGTTTGCGGCGTAAATGGTCGAGACCTCGACCTCGTTGGTGCCTGGGATCCACGCACCGAGCACCTGAACATGACTGTCCACTTGGAGCATGCTGAGGTCGCTGACCGCGGGTGTGCCGTTGTAGACGGCCGCGGTGACCTTGTCGACGACGTGGCCGACGACGCGATCGCCGTTATGGTCGAGCTGAAGTTTCCGGTCCTTGATGGATACAAGGTGAGCCTTGAGGTTCACGATGTTCACCCACACCGAATCTGCGGCGAGGGTGCCGTCATCGAGCCGGGCCCCGCGCGCGTATATGCCGTCGCCGACTTCGATCGCGTCGAAGCCGGACGGACGGAGCTTCCATATGCTGGTCGCTTCGGCGACACGGATCGTCCACAACGTGCCATCGGTGCCGGTGGCGCGGAACTTCGTGCCGTCGACGCTGGTGATGCGACCTTCCGCGAAGTTCGGGTCCGGCGCGCCGGGCTCGATGGCTTCGCGTTGCTCGTTGGCGAATACGTCTTCCGGGCTGTATGAGCCGAACGCGGACGCGCCGGCGATGGTGGCGCTGCCGAGGGCTGCGGCAGCAAGAACTCTACGTCTATCCATTTATGATCCCACCTCAGGTGACTGTGCAGGGTGACAGGCCGGAGTCGAGGTTCGCGATAGCGCTGTACGCCGCGGCCGTCAGGTCGATGATCCGGTTGGTGCCGCAGCTTGAGCCGCAGCAGTTTCGTTCGCCGCACCACAGGTCCGTTTGCGGACCGCAGTCGGCGATGGCGGTGGTGATCGACTTACCTGTGCACAGGTTCGTCGTGGTGTGTTTGTGTCCACAAGTGCGGCGGGCGAGGTTCACTCCGCACTTATCGGGCCTGGTGATGTTGAAGCAGGCCGAGGAGGCGTTGGGCCAGGCATGTTGGGCGTTGGCGGAATGGCAGGTGCCGCAGGCACCGGTGCCGGCTGAGCCGCATGGGCCCCAGGAATTGCCGCAGCAAAACCAGGAAAACTCTCCGGTGAGAGCCATGGGCTATCTCCAATCGAGATCGGGCTAGTGGGCAACCGGTAATCTAAACCGGTGGATCTAGATTGGCGAAAACTATTGAGGTAGTCAAGTCTATCGATGTGATGCCCGTGTCCGTGCTGGTCAAAAGATCCATGGGCATGAAGAAATGTATAAGCACAGTGGGCAAAAAACGAGGCCCAGTCGTTAGACGAACTGAGCCTCACCATGTCCTATTTGGTTATCAAGCGCGAATTAGTTGTCTGTGTCGGAGCCGCCATTGCAGCTATCCCGGCCAGATCCGCCTCCCGCGGCTGGTGGCACGTGGGTACCAAAAGGCCATGCGCGGACAATGCATCCTTCGCCTAAAGATTTAGTTGTGCGACGGTGCAAATTCCGTAATTCTTTTGTACGCGGTTACCGAGAGGTAGGCAAGTGCTTCGCAGCGTAAACCGCGGAAACTGGCACGGACCGGTGACGGCACAGCACCTGAGTCCGTTTCACTGGCATGCACGTGGCAGCCCGTGGAATAGTCGCATCAGCAGCCGAAACAGAAGGGCCCCTCACATGTCGGTCTTCCACACACACGACGTCGTGAACCAGCCGAAACCTCTCGAAAACCGCAACATTTTCACCGACAACGCTGCGCTCGTCGACGCAACGAAATGGACCGGAGCAGACTGGGTGACGCCCCAGGCGCAGGCGCTCGGAGCAACGCTGGGAACCCCGCGAGCCGCACAATGGGCGGCCGAAGCCAACGACAACGAGCCTCGGCTTCGCACCCACGACCGCTACGGGAACCGGATCGACGAGGTCGACTACCACCCCGCATGGCACGAGTTCATGTCGTTGGCCGTCAACAACGGCGTGCACAGTTCGCCATGGCGCGACCCAAAACCGGCCGCCCACGCCGCGCGGGCGGCACTGTTCAGCCTGCTGGCCCAGATCGAAGCCGGCCACGGCTGCCCCATATCGATGACCTACGCCTCCGTCCCCGCCCTGCGCGCCAACCCGCAGGTGGCCGCGCAATGGGAACCGGCCATCACCTCGACCGACTACGATCCCGGTTTGCGGCCGCTCAGCGAAAAAGACGGTGTCCTCATCGGCATGGCGATGACCGAGAAGCAAGGCGGCTCCGACGTGCGCGCCAACACCACGACGGCAAGGCGAAACAGCGACGGGAGCTACCTCCTACGCGGACACAAATGGTTCTGTTCGGCGCCCATGAATGACGCGTTCCTCGTGCTTGCGCAGGCGCCGGAAGGCCTGTCCTGCTTCCTCATGCCGCGCGTGCTGCCCGACGGCAGCCGCAACGCGTTCGCGATCCAGCGGCTCAAAGACAAGCTGGGCAACCGTTCCAATGCGTCAAGCGAGCCCGAATTCCACGACGCCGTCGCGTACCTCCTCGGCGAGGAAGGACGCGGTGTACGCACCATCATCGATATGGTCAACCACACCAGGCTCGACTGTGTCATCGCCACGACCGCGGGCATGCGGCAGTCGGTCAGCGAAGCCACCTGGCATGCCTCACAACGTTCGGTTTTCGGCAAGACGCTGGCGGCACAACCGTTGATGCAGCAGGTGCTTGCCGACCTCAGTATCGAAGCCGAGGCCGCGACGGTCACCATGATGCGCCTCGCCGCCGCCTACGACGATCCGAAACAGGAGGCGTTTCGGCGGCTCGCGACCTCCGCAGCGAAATACTGGGTGTGTAAGCGCGGTGCAGCCCACGCGGCCGAAGCCCTCGAATGCCTGGGCGGCAACGGTTACATCGAGGAAGCACCGCTTGCGCGGCGGTACCGAGAACAGCCCCTCATGTCGATCTGGGAAGGATCCGGCAACGTCATCTGCCTGGATGTGCTGCGCGCCATCGCTTCCGCACCCGCCTCCGTCGAAGCGTTCGTCGACGAAGTGTCGTTGGCAGCCGGCGCGGACCGCCGGCTCGACCGTCACATCGCGAAACTCAAAACCCAGCTATCCGCGCCCAGCGAAGCCGGTGCGCGCCGACTCACCGAAGACCTCGCCCTCGCGCTACAGGCCTCGCTGCTGCTGCGGCACGCCCCGCCGTATATCGCCGACGCGTTCTGTGCCGCGCGCCTCGGGGAAGACCGCGGCCTCAACTACGGTGACCTGCCGTCGGGAATCGACATCGAAGCGGTCGTGGCGCGGCACACGCCGCAGTGACACGAGTCAGGGGGATATCCGGTATTCCCCTGATGTTTTCGCTTCCGAAACCGCATAGGCTCAACCCGGTACGAAACGACGATGGTGCCAGCCGCGACCGTCGACGCGCGATGACCGACCACGCCTAAACGGAGACCCGATGCTGGACCAGCAACAGTCGCCCAAGAAACGCCCGCGCAACTCGTGGGCGCTGGCCATAGTGATCGGCACTGCATCGATCCTCATCGGCTTGGCGGCCATATACGCTTGGGTCCTTGTCGGTCCAAAAAACACGGAATCCACGACACAGACATACGAAGCATCGATCTCGGGCATCGACATCGACATCGCATCCGGCAACATCGATGTGTCCACCGGCGATGGTGACAGCGTGGTCGTCACGAGGACGCAGAAATGGGTGGGCGACGAGCCGCCGGCCGTCACCGAAGGCGTGTCGGCAGGCAAGCTCGAACTGGTGGGTCACGGTTGCGGACTGCGGTTCCTGCCGATCCCGTGTATGACGTCGTACGAGGTCGAGATCCCCGAGTCCGTGGCAGTGACGGCGCAAACCAGTTCCGGGAATATTACTGTCGACGGTCGGACCGGGGCGCAGCAGCTGAGTTCGAGCTCCGGCAACATTTCTTCACAGGGCAACGACGACCAGACGGCGATCGCCATTGACGCTAGTTCCGGGAACGTGAAGCTGGACGGTGGCGGTGACGTGACCGTCGACGTCAGCTCCGGCAGCATCGAACTCGACGGCGTCACCGGTAAAGCCGATGTGGAGACCAGCTCAGGCGACATCACGGGACGAAACCTCGCGGTCGAATCGATGTCGCTGCACACCGGTTCTGGCTCCCAGACCATGCAGTTTGACGAGGCGGGCAAGATCGAGGCCGACACGGGATCCGGTTCGCTCGACTTCACGTTCGCTACCGCACCGCACTCCGTCGTGGCGGAGACCGGCTCCGGAGACGCGCACCTCGCGGTGCCGGGCTCGGAGAAATACGTGGTGGACGCCTCGACCGGCTCCGGCGACGAGACAGTCGACGTGTCGACCGATGCCGGCGCGAAATCGAAACTCGACGTGTCGACCGGGTCGGGCGACGTCGTCATCGCGAAAGCCCCGTGAGTTGCCGCGGCACGCGGGTGTGACACAGCCGAATGTGCCGCAACGTCGCGGTCCGGGTGACAATGGCGCCATGACACACATGCCGCGCTTGCCTCGACGCGTCTTCGCGTTGGCGGTCAAACACCGCATCATGCAAGCGGGCCTCGTGTTCCTGCTGCTGTGCTTGCAGATTGCCGACGCTTTCCTGTTCGTGGCGTTCATCGTCGCGGTCCCATTGATCTTCTTGATGGTCGGTGTTCCGGCAGCGATCGGGACCGTGAGGGCGACCCGCGCGGTGTGCAACGCGGAACGGTGGCTGTTTCGCCGCGGGTTCTGGGTCAACATCGACTCCCCGTATCGACCGTTTCCGCGTGGCTACGTTGGGCGCCAATTGCTTGAGCTGAGCCGTGACAAGACCGTGTGGCGCGATTTCGCCTGGCAGGCGGTCAACATGACGCTCGGTGTGCTCGTGACCGTCGCCTACCTCGCCCTGTTGGGTGGGGGATTGATGGCGTTGCTACAGCCGATCCTGTACCTGTGTTGGCCGCAGACGTTCAACAACTTCTACGGGTATTTGACTTTCCAGACCCATGCCCAAGCCTGGGCTTTCGCCATATCGATAGCCACCGGGCACTTCGTCCTGTGGTGGACGTGTGGAAACCTGATCGTGAACTCGTACGCGAAACTGGCCGCGATCATGCTGCGGTCGAGCCGTTCGGCGTCGCTGGAGCAGCGAGTCGAAGAATTGACGACGTCGCGGGCCGACACCGTCGACTCCTCCGCTGCGGAACTGCGCCGCATCGAACGGAACCTGCACGACGGTGCGCAGGCGCGGATCGTGGCGATAGGCATGAGTCTCGGCATGGCCGAACAACTGCTCTACACGGACCGTGACGCGGCCGGCACGCTGTTGGCCGAGGCGCGCACCAACGCGGCCGCGGCATTGACGGAACTGCGGGATCTGGTGCGCGGCATACATCCGCCGCTGCTGTCGGACCGTGGGCTGGTCTCGGCGGTCGAGGCGTTGACACGTAAACACGTCCCTCCCGTGACCGTGCACTCCGACCTTCCCGGGCGCCCGCCTAAACCGGTCGAGTCTGCCGCGTACTTCGGTATCGCGGAGGCGTTGACCAACGTCGTCAAATACGCGGAGGCGAAGACGGTGGTCGTCAGGATCGGTTACTTCCGCGATCGCGTCGGGATAACCGTGCGCGACGACGGCATCGGCGGGGCCACCCTGGCGTCGGGTGGCGGCCTCGAAGGTCTCGTGAAACGCCTTGCCGCGTTCGACGGCCGGGTGTCGCTGCGAAGCCCGGAAGGTGGGCCGACCGTCGTGGCCTTGGAGATCCCATGCAGCATTGAGCCCGAAGACGAGGATTGACCCCGTGTTGAAAACAGCATCGAAAGGTGAACACCGTGCGAGTGGTTGTGGCCGAGGATCATGCTTTGCTTGCCGACGGGTTGACCCGGATGCTGGAGGCGCACGGCTTCGTCGTGGCCGAACTGGTCGGTAACGGTCACCGGCTCGCTCCCGCCCTCGTCGAGCACGCACCGGACGTGGCCGTCGTCGACGTGAGGTTGCCGCCGTCGTTCACCGACGAAGGGATCCGCGGTGTTATCGAGGCGCGGCAACAGATCCCGGGACTCCCCGTTCTCGTGCTGTCGCAATACGTGGAGGAGTTGTACGCCGAAGAGCTCATGCGCGACCGCGCCGGCGCGGTCGGGTATCTCCTCAAGGACCGGGTCTCGGATGTTTCCCATTTCGTGGATGCGTTGCGTCAAGTCGCCGGAGGCGGCACCGTCATGGATCCCGAAGTCGTGACGCAACTGATGGGCGGCCAGCAAACGAAACTGGATGAGCTGACGCCGCGGGAACAGGATGTGCTTCGACTCATGGCGGAGGGCCGATCGAATTCGGCGATAGCGTCGGCGCTGTACGTCACGGACAAAGCGGTCGACAAGCACAGCAATAATGTTTTCCGCAAACTCGGCTTGGCGCAGTCGTCCGACGACAATCGACGCGTGCTGGCGGTGCTGGCCTACCTCAACGACGTCACCTGAATCCTATTTGAGTAGTCGCGACATTCGTCTGTCTGCCAGCAGTTTCCCGCCCGTCTGGCAGGTCGGGCAGTACTGCAGGGAAGAATCCGCGAAACTGACCTCGGCGACCGTGCCTCCGCAGACGATGCAGGTCTTGCCGGCGCGGCCGTGCACTCGCATTCCGGTGCGTTTGGAGTCTTTGAGCCTGTGCAGCGGCACATCGGCGGCGCGAGCCACCGACCGCGTCAACGTTTCGACGATCGCGGCGTGCAGCCGCGACACATCCTCCGTAGCCAATGTGGACGCCAATGCGAAAGGGGACATCGTCGCCGCGTGAAGTATCTCGTCGGAATAAGCATTGCCGATCCCGGCTATCAGTTTCTGATCCCTCAGCACGCCCTTGATCTGACTACGCCTGCCAGACACGATGCCCGCGAGCGCGTCGACAGTGAAGTCCGGGCTCAGGGGGTCGATCCCGAGAGCGGCGACGCCGTCGACATCGCGCGGGTCGCGCACCACGTACGCGGCGAGCCGTTTCTTCGTCCCGGCCTCGGTCAGGTCGAAACCGGAACCATCGGTCAGTTTCACCCGCAACGCCAGCGGTGACCGCGACGGTTTCGGCCGGCCACTGGGGAGGTTCTCGCTGTAGCGCACCCAACCGGCGCGAGCCAGATGCAGCACCAGGTGCACGTCGTCCGCGTGGATATCGAGGAACTTGCCGTGCCGGGCCACCGATATGACCTCGCCACCGACCAGCGCTTCTAGCGGTGGGTCGTAAGTCTTCACGACCGAGAAGGCGGTCGCATCGACTGCGGCGATCGTCTCCCCGACGGTCCGGTCAGACAGGTATGCGGCGACGGCGGCCAACTCGGGTAGTTCCGGCATCCGTCAAGGCTGGCACAGACGCGTGGCAGACGTCAGAAATCGGCGTTGATCAGTACCGGCTCCGGCTGTAGCGCGACACCGAACTTCTCGTAGACGCCGTCGCGCACCTCCGCCGCGAGCGCCAGCAGAGCCGTGGTGCTGCCGTCGCCTCGGTTCGTCAACGCCAAGGTGTGTTTCGTGGAGATCGCGACGCCGTCGTGCCCGTACCCACGGGTGAAGCCGGAACGCCCGATGAGCCACGCGGCCGACAGCTTGACGTTGTCACCCGCTGGCCAGCTCGGCGGAGATTCGCCGGCTGCTTCCCGCAACTGCGCGAACGTTTCGGTCGACACGACCGGGTTCACGAAAAACGAGCCGACACTATAAGTGTCGCGGTCTTGCGGATCGAGGACCATTCCTTTGCCTTGGCGCAGTTTCAACACAGTCTCGCGCGCCCGATCCAGGTCGACGGTCTGTTCCGCTTCGATGCCCAACTGCCGCGCCGTCTCGGCGTACCGGATCGGCGCCGACTGGTCGCTTCGCCGCAGGCGGTATGTCACGTCGAGCACGATGTAGCGCTCATTGCGTTTAAAGATGCTGTTGCGGTATGCGAAGCGGCACTGCTGCGGCAGGAATTGCTGAGTCTGGCCCGTTTTGCGGTCGTAAACGGTCGCGTGCGCGAAAGTTTCGGAGATCTCTTGACCGTAGGCGCCGACGTTTTGGATCGGGGTCGCCCCGGCGGAACCGGGAATACCCGACAGGCATTCGATCCCGGACCAACCGGACGCCACTGCGTGCGCCACGACGTCGTCCCAGGTGTGCCCCGCCTGAATCGTCACGAGGACGTCGTCGCCATCGTCGCGGTGACTCATGCCGCGGTTGCGTAGGAGCAGCGCGGTCCCGGCGAAGCCGCCGTCGCCGATGACGAGGTTGCTACCTCCGGCTACCAGCAAAATCGGAGTACCGTTGGAGTCAGCGTTACGGACCTCGTCGACGATCGTTTCTGCACTAGTGGCTTCGACAATGTTTGTGGCAGGACCACCGAGGCCGAGCGTGGTGTAGCCGGACAGATGAGCGCTTGCTTCAGACACGTCGCACAGCTTAATCGCCGTAGCGATCTCGATTTCGAGACGGCCGTAACGTTGACGAACTATTTGCGCAGGGGGCGTGACATCGGTGTTCGCCGATGACCCAGCCGGCGGGGAGAACAAAGATGGGTAAATCCGATAAGGCGAGCTATATAACCGCCTGGCAGAAGCAAGCTGTGAAACTGGAGGACGCCGTAACGGACGCGGACATGTCGCTTCCGGTCCACGGCTGTCCGGACTGGAGCCTTGCAGACTTGGTGCATCATGTCGCGGATGTGTACACCTTCGTGATGCAGCAGGCGGGTTCGGCCGAGCCTGTCGCCCACGAACCGATATCGACGGACGGCGAGCCGTTGGCTGTACTCGCGCGCAATGAGCACGCGTTGGCTCAGACTTTCCACCGCCTGCAGCTGGACGATCCGGCATGGAATCCGTGGCCTGCACCGAAGACCGTGCGGTCGTGGCTGACTCGCGTGCAAAACGATACGGCGATCCATGCATGGGACGCGCAGCGCGCCGTTGACCGGCCGGAACCGATTGACACTGTGGTCGCCGTCGATGGCGTGACGGAATTTCTGGGGGCGTTGCTTCCGGTGTCGTGGCGGTCCGATGGCCATAGTGGCGGGACAGGTGTCGTGAGGTTCGTCGCCGAGGACGTCGGTAAGCACTGGCGGCTGCGCATCCGGGGCAGCCTGGTCGCGCTGTTGGACGAAAACAGCGGCGGCGAAGATGACACCGCTTCGGTCAGCGGCACCGCCTCCGATCTGCTGCTGGCGTTGTGGGGCCGGTTGCCGTACGACGAGCTGCAGCTCAGCGGCGATACGCAACTGGCGAGGCACGTGCGTAATACCGGGTTATTTGGGCTGCAGTGAGGCCCCTGTGTCGGGATAGGGCTTGTGTCGCATCTTGCCCGTAAGATCGCGGCATGACGACTCAGGGATGGCATAGCGAAGCATTGTTGGGGTTCGATACCGAGACCACCGGTACGGACACCACGAATGACCGGATCCTTTCCGCGGCAATCGTTTCCGACGATGATGTTTCACATTGGCTGATCAACCCGGGGGTGGAAGTCCCACCGGCCGCGGCCGCCGTACACGGCATTACGGCGCAGCGGCTCGCCGACGAGGGGCAGGAGCCGCCTACCGCGTTGTCTGAAGTGGCTACAGCCTTGACGAAGGCGGCGAAGGACGGCGTGCCGGTCGTGGTCTACCGTGCCGGTTTCGACCTGACCCTGCTGTCTCACGAACTCGAACGCCATGGGCTCGAACAGGTTCCGTGGCAGCAGCTGCGCGTCATCGACCCGTTTGTCCTCGATAAACGCTGCGATAAGTGGCGGCGCGGCAAGCGCACTCTCGGCGCCACGTGCGCGCATTACGGTGTGGCTCTTGACGACGCGCACGATGCCACCGCCGACGCCCGCGCCAGCGTCGCTCTCGCGCGGGCGATCGCGGCCGCGTATCCGACGGTCGCGACCGCGTCAGTCGCGGAGCTGCATCTGTCGCAAGTGGCGTGGCACGCCGACCAGGCGGCATCACTTGAGGCGTACTTCCGCCGTAGTGGGCGCACGCAGGAATGCGACCGGCGCTGGCCGCTTCAGCGTTCCCTTCCCAGCGCTGTTAAATCCACGACTTGAAGAAGCGTGGGATTTTCGGCAGGGACAAGCTTGCGTCGTCATCGCTGGACTTCACTTTGCTGCGGTTACGGCGAGGCAGCTGATTCAGGCCCATCGCGGAGGCGAAGATCAGGAAACCGTTGAACAGGGCCACGACCCATTTCAACGGGCCATCGTCCACCATGAATGCCGCGAGGAACGCCAACGCCAGGGCGATCGCCAGCGAGGTCCATTTTCGGTATTGATCGAATTTTTCGCCCACGAGTGAGCCGATCACGTTCGGTACGAGCACCGCTGCCGCCGCCGAACCCTGCAGGCTCAACAAACTGGTCACGGTGAAGAGGGAGTCAAGGGTGGTGTCCATATGACTAAGTGTGCAGTCTCCGTGGCCACGACACAATAAGGACCGGTGCAGCATCGGAGTCACAATGGTGTTTCGGTCGGCGTCATGCGTGGACGTTTTGGACCGCTTCTGCGAGTCGTTGTCCCACCTCGTCGAGCTCGTCGTGTCGACGGTTTGCCACGACTCTGCGTCCCTTGCGGACCACGTCGGTCACGTCGGCGTTCGTGGCCGAAAATACTGTGGCCGCAACGGGATCGGTCGCGCCCGCGGTGCGGGTCGAATTCATGTCGACGGCGATGAAGTCGGCGTCGTAGCCGGCCGCTACGCGGCCGATCCGGTCTGACAGGCCTGCGCTTGCGGCTCCGCCGACGGTCGCGGCCGTCAACAGTTCGGCCGCGCTGTGGTGGCCGCGTTTTTGCGTGGCGAGCCGCTCGTTCAATTCGACGGCGCGCGCCTCCTCGAAGAGGTCGATGATCGCGTGAGAATCGGAACCGAGCGCTAGGGGAGAACCGGCGTCACGCAGCGCGCGTGCCGGACCGATGCCGTCGGCGAGGTCGCGTTCGGTCGTGGGGCAGAAACCGGCGATGGTGCCGCTGCCGCCGAGTAGGGCTATGTCATCGCCGTCGAGGTGGGTGGCGTGGATGGCCGTGGTCTTGTCGCCCAAGACGCCGGTGTCCGCACACAATTGGGCCGGGGTGCAGCCGTAGGCGCCGATGCAGTCGAGATTCTCTTTGACCTGTTCGGATAGATGAATGTGGAGCGCGGAATCGTTCTCGTGCGCCCATTTCGCGATGGCGCGCATTGCTGGCGGCGGGCACCCGCGAACCGAATGGATCGCGACGGCGGCATCTTCGGGGCCCGATTCCGCGCCGCGCAGCCGATCCATGCGCGCCAGGAAAGCAGACACGGAGCCGTCGCTGAACTGTTCCTGGGCCGACGACAAAGCTGAACCGTGCACATCGGCCTGCAGGTAGCACGCGTTCGCCAAGACCAGGTGTATGCCGGCACGTGCGGCCGCGTCGATGACGGCACGGTCCATGACCGAAACATCTGCCGATGTCGCACTGCCGCCGCGTTCGCGCGCCAAATAGTGAAACTCGACGACAGTCGTGATCCCTGACAGAGTCATTTCCGTGTAGGTGGCGGCCGCGAGGTCGCTGTAGGCGCGCGCCGACATTCCGGACAGCACCGAATACATCTGTTCGCGCCAGCTCCAGAAGTCGCCGCGGCCTTGATGCGTGCGGCCCCGCAAAGCTCGGTGGAACACGTGCGAATGGCAATTGACGAGCCCAGGCATGACGAAGCCGGGCAGCTTCACTGCCCCTTCTGCGGGTGTGGAGCCGGTTGTTACGGAGGTGATCGTTGCGCCGGAGACTTCGATCGTGACATCGTGGACGGTCCCGTCTTCGGGGCCGAGCCACGCTTGGTCGGCGAAGTATGTCGTCGTCATGTCGCCAACTCCTTCAACGCATCGGCGAGCGCGTGCGCACCGGTGATGCAGTCGTCCATGTGCGCGAATTCGTTGGGGGCGTGCGAGATACCGGTCGGGTTGCGCACGAACAGCATCGCGGTCGGCATCCGCGCCGACAGCACGCCCGCGTCGTGACCGGCACCGGTTGACAGTTCCATAGGGGAACCGACGGCCCGTGAGACGCGTTGCCGCAGATCGGCGTCGAAAATCACTTCCGGGCTGTATGACTCCTGCGTGAACGAGACTTCGGTACCGTCGCGTTCGGCGCGCGCCAGCGTCGCTTCCTTCAAGCCATCCAGGGTCTCATCCAATGCGGATAGTTCCGTGGCGCGCGCGTCCAGCCACGCCCGTACCCGGGACGGGATCGCGTTGGTGCCGTTCGGTTCGCACGCGATCCTGCCGACCGTGGCCACGGCTCCGGCGAGCCTGGCCTTTTTACGCGCCGCCAACACCGTGTTCGCGTAGGTGAGCATCGGGTCGGCGCGATCGTCGAGCCGGGTGGTTCCGGCGTGGTCGGCGCGACCGGTGAATTCCATGCGCCAGCGTCCGTGGGGCCAGATGCTGGTCCCGACCGCCACCGGGGCATCCATATCGATCTGCGCGCGGCCCTGTTCGATGTGCAGCTCCACGTATGCCGATATTCGCGACAGCCGTTCGTTGTCTTCGCCGATGCCGTCCGGGTCGAAGCCCGCTGCCGACATCGCGTCCGCGAACGTCACGCCGTCATCGTCCTTGAGGGCTCGGGCCGCCTCGGGCGTGATCGCCCCGGCCAGCAGGCGAGAACCCAGGCAGGCGATCCCGAAACGGGCGCCTTCTTCTTCCGCGAAGGCTGCGACCGCGATCGGCCGTGACGGCGTGAAACCGTTCGCGCGCAACAGGTCGATCGCCGCGAAGGCGCTGACGACACCGAGCGGGCCGTCGTAGGCGCCGCCATCCGGTACCGAATCGAGGTGACTGCCCGTCGCTATCGCGCCGCCAGCCGACGGGTCGCCCCACCAAGCCCACATGTTGCCGTTGCGGTCCGTTTCGACGTCGAGACCACGCTGAACCGCCTGCTCGCGAAACCAAGCGCGACATTCCAACTCCGCGGGTGTGTATGCGTAGCGGCGGTACCCGCCGGTCGCGTCGTATCGTCCTACCGGCGCCAGCTCGCGCCACATTTTCTCGAAGTCCACGCCCTCGAGGCTAGCCGCGTAGGAGGCGGGGTGGGCGTGGCCATGTCCGTAACATTTGCCCGACGGCGTCACACGCCCTCGGCGCCCGACCACGTCGGCACTGTCGGTTCCAGCAACGTGCTGGTCTCGTCGATCTACGCCGGCCCCGGGATCATGAACTTCTGCCGCGGGGTGTAGAGCCAGCCGTTCGTCGCAGCCCCAGCCTGTGTCCTCGGCGCATTGCATGCCGTGCGGGAAACAACCGACTCCGATACCCGGACTCCAATTGCGAGGCCCATACTGCTCGCGTAACCGCCGGCGAAGCCGTCGCGGCCGAGCCTGGAACTTGGGGACTTTTCTCGGTCCGGAAAAGGTGTACAGCACCCTTCATTCGGAGCCGTTCTCTTGCTCGGCGAGCAAATCGTCCCAAGACTTAGGACGGCGGTCCAGGTCAGTCGACCCGTTCGCCCATGGCGTCACGCGCCAGCAGGGTCCCGCCGGCGACGGCCGCGGGCATGACGACGATGGCCGTGATCGGAATCAAAAACAAGAGGAACACGGGAACGCCCAAACCGAGGGCGACCATGCGGCGCTTGCGCAGCATCTGCCGGTATTGCTGATAACGGATGCCGCGGCGCCCGTGAGCGTGCGAGCTCAACTCGATCGCGAGGAACCAACCGCCCACGATCGCGCCGACAGCCATTGACGCGACAGTGCCGACGAACGGGATGAAACCGACGAAGAACAGCACCAGACCGACCCCGATGCTTTTAGCTAGAAGCCGCAGCGAGTCCTTGATCGAGTCGAACATCGACGCCCAAAAGCCGCGCGGATCCTCGGGCACTGCACCGAACTCCGCCTCGACCCGTTCCGAAATGGCCTCATAGAACGGGTCCCCGATCAAAAGCGTCAAACCGACGAAGACGACAACTGCCAGCCACAAACCCAGCGCCATGATGATGATGCCGGCGACGACCTGCAGTACCGTCTGCCATTGCGATCCCCAGCTGTCGGCGAAACCGGTGACCAGCGAGGTGAGACCGGGAAGGTTGAACGCGAGAACGACAAGAAGGGCGCCGAGAATGAGCGTCGAGATGACCGCAGGGATCGCTCCCAACAGCATCAACTTGGGCTGCCTCGACCACAAGGCGAAGCCGCGGCGGAAATACTGAAGGCCCAAGGCGAAGTCGCGCATGTCAATACGGTATCGAATGCCGACTATGCACAGTCGCACGGTCCAATTGGTTAAGTCGGTAACATCTGCGCAGGTCCTGGGACGAACCGCACGCGCAGTCCTCCATGAAGTTGAGACGGCAGTGGTCGCATCTGCCCAGGCCCCGGACGAACGCGCCCGTATCGGCTCAGTCGTCGAGGAACCCGCTGACGCGTGCCCGCAGGTCCTGACGCTTCGTCCATACCACGTCCGGACTGTCGTAAATATGCAATGACGCGTTCGGGAACAATTGCGCAAGCCGTTCCGCGACACTGCTGGGGTGGGCGACGTCGTCGACGCAACCCAGAATCAGCACGGGCGCGGTCACCTTCGTCAAGGCGGACGCGTCAGTCACGGCCACATCGTTCGCCAAGTTCCTGGCAGCGTGACGCATACTCGGCAAACACAAGACCTGCGCTCGCGTCTGCGCGTACGCGCGTGCCGCGGCAGTGTCCCGCACGGCGGCCGGGACGTCGGCGAGTACCGCATCGGCGACTTCGGCCTCGGTCGCGGTGGAAGCGTCGAGGCTTTGCAGACGCGTCATCGCTTCCGCGCCGCGCGGAACATCGATCACCGCCGGCAGATACAGCACGACGCGTTCGAACCGATCCGGGGTCTGGGACAGCAGCCGACACAGCGCACCCGCCCCCATACTGATCCCTAGGGCGTGCGTCGCGTCGTGTGCATCGGCGACCTCGCGCAGATCATCCGCCAGCGATTCGTAGTCGAAACGGTCAATGTGGGTGCCGTCATGTCCCCGGGCCGTATAGAAAACGCGGGTACCGTCGACCCCGCTGCCGAACGGACGGGTGTCGGCGATCGTGCCACCCAAACCGTGCGCAAAAACCGTCACCGGCGAACCTTGCCCGCGTACCACTGTTCGCATTGTCATGCTCCCGGTCGAGACGGCACTAGATATCGCCGTCGCGCAGCCGCGGCCGCACATCCAGCAGGTACACGCACCCGGCGATGATCCCGATCAGGCTGAAGATGAAGAAGAAACCGCCGCCACCGCCGCCCATGGTTCCGGCGAGGCTCAGCATCGTCAACAGCGTGCAGCCGCCCAGGATCGCCAGCCACGCGCCCTTGCTCAGCGCACCGAGCATCGGGAACGCGTCCTGGCGTTGAAACGCGCAGTGCAGGAGCGCGACCAGCGTCAAGATCCCGGCGATCAGCAAGATCCCCAGATTGGCGTACTGCTCGATGACGAACGCGAACCTCATACACAAACCCTATCGACTCGGCGAGACAGCGTCCTGGTCGCCCGTGCGCACTATTGGAACGCGCTACCGCGTTGCTTGAGCAGCGCGTGCAGGGTCTGCTGAATCGTCTCCTTGACTCTGTCGGCCAAGTTAAACACTTCGAGCGGATCGTCGGCCAGCTCCGCCATATCCGTGGTGTCGATGGGCTCGCCGAAATCGATGAGCCATTTGCTGGGCAGCGGCACCGCACCCAGCGGTCCCAGCATCGGGAACGTCGGTGTGATCGGAAAATACGGTAGGCCGAACAGTCGCGCCAAGGCCGGGATGTTGCCCAAGATCGGGTACGTCTCTTCGGCGCCCACGATCGACACCGGGATGATCGGAGTGCCGGTACGCAGCGCGGTCGCCACGAAACCTCCGCGCCCGAAACGCTGCAGCTTGTACCGGTCCGTGAACCGTTTACCGGTGCCTTTGACACCCTCAGGGAACACGCCGACGATTTTCCCGACCTCCAGTAGGCGTTGCGCGTCGGCGTTGGAGGCCAAAGTCGCGCCCATTTTGCGGGCGTACTCGCCGACAAGCGGAGCCTTGAACACGAAGTCGGCGGCCAGCAAACGCAAATGCCGCTCGGCGGGGTGCTCGTCGAACAGGGCCAACTGAACCATGAGCGCGTCGAGCGCGATCGTTCCCGAATGGTTCCCGACCAGGAGTGCGGGCCCTTCGTTTGGCACATTCTCGATGCCGGTGACCTCGACGTTGAACCATTTGCGGTACAGGGGGCGCAGCGCCCTGAAAGTGACGTTCTCGGTGAGTTCGGAGTCGAAACCGAACTCGTCGACGTCGTAGTCGCCCGACATGCGTCGCGCCAACAGGTTGAACAGTTCCTCAAGCTTGCCTGCCGCCGGTTCCGGTGCTACCGAACCGGGGGATTCGGTGGGCTCGGTGTCAGGGTTGCTCACGGTCTCTCCTTCTTGCCGAGCATGTTGCCCACGCGGTCAAAAAACGATGGGTCCGGGGTGTCACCCAACAACGACATCAATGCGTGCCCGGTTACGAAGTCGTCGAAGGCTTCGGTGGTGGCACGCGGGTCGAGTCCGAAGAACTCCAACAGTTTGGTGCAGTCGACGACGCGACCGAAACGCAGAAAGTCGAGCTGATCCTGGGAGAAATCGACGATGCCTCGCCCTTGGGCGAGCTTCGCGAAGCCACGTAGGGCATGTTCCGGTGTCGGTGCCGGGATCCGGCCTGCACGACGGATCGCCTGTGACAGCAGCAAGACACCGGGGCCCGCGACGTTGAAAACGTCCGGCCTGCCCGAGGGGCCGAGCTTGCGGTCGAGCGTCACGGTGTGCAAAACCTCCAGCGCGTCCTCGATGTGGAGAAACTGCATGCGGGGGTCGTAACCCAACACGGTCGGCACGATAGGCAGCGAAAAATACCGAGTCAGTGACGTATCCGAGGTCGGGCCGAGCAGCGGTGCGAGCCGCAACACGGTGACCGATACCTCTGGACGCCGCCGAGCGAACCCGCGCGCGTAAGCCTCCACCTCGGCGATATCGGCCGCGAATTCGCCCCGCGGCGCGGCGCGAAGCTCCGTCTCTTCAGTGAAGACGGCGGGGTCTCGAGACGAGGCGCCATACGCCGCGACAGAGGACTTGATGACGACCCGTCGTACGCAGGCGGCCCGTTGACACGCGGCCAGCAGGTGCATCGTGCCCAAGACGTTCGACTCTTTTTGGGCGGTGCGGCCGCCCGACCTGACGGCCGAAGCCGCGACGGCCGTGTGCACGACGGTATCGACGTTTTCGCGTTCGAGCAGGGTGACGAGGGTGGCGTCGCTGAGCGCATTGGTGTTGACGCCGACGACGTGGTCGACCGCGTCATCGGTGGTCAATCGAGATACGAGACGACCGGCCAGATACCGGTCGGCGCCGGAGACGAGGACGGTCGCAGAAGACATAGCCGTAGCGTTACCTACCTTGACGAGGGCGCGGAATACGGGTCGGCGGCAAGATCGAACCGGCATTTCCCAACGGCCGGGACCATTGCCTCACCTCGCATTCGGTGGCGCGCCTGACTGTTTGGCGGTTGTAACAGGAGTCGTCAATGTTCAAAAGGCACCATTTGTGTTGAGCTCGATAAACACGGTAAGGCCTGAGACAAAGGCTAACCCGCACACGCATGCTCCACAGCTGTGGGTGCTGATTCCGGTCGACATTTTCGAGCCCGCGGTGTCGTCTATATAGACAAGTGCGCAGCCGCGGCGTTCGCGACTGCGCACTTTGTGCTTCGGTTGTTCCACATGTTCGAGTGGAACTTTCGCCCCCGAAGTGGTGGTCGAGCTGTTGCGTGCTCACCACCGTTTTTATGCGGCGTCCTTATAGGTGTTTGTCAAGTACTCCTGTACCGCATTTTCAGGTACCCGGAACGAACGTCCCACTCGTACCGCAGCGAGGTCTCCCGAGTGAACGAGCCGGTAAACGGTCATTTTCGAGACCCGCATAAGGGTCGCTACCTCGGCTACCGTGAGAAATTTGACTTCTTCCAACAAACTATGCATTCCCATGGTGCATCCCCACCATTCCCTTGCGCGTGCACCGGTCAACTTGCGATCCACGCGACACACCCGGATGGTGCGTCGAATACCAACAGTAATGTGGTAGTGCGGTTGTTGGCTATGTTTTCGCAGTGTTATTTGGGTAATAAGCTGGGAAATCGAATATACGTTCGCATTTTGCGGCTCAAAAACACCATTGACACGCTCAAGCACTCACAGTGGCGTGAACGAACTCGGCCATCTCCGATTCCACCTGTTGATACGACCTACCGAAAACATCACGCGAAGCGGTATCCGCAGCAACCCCATTGCGCGCTACCTGCTCGAAAAAGTCCATGAACTCGTCGTCACCGTACTCGGTGTACAGGTAGTACGTGCCGTAGAAGGCGATGCCGTATTTCGCGGAAGCCGCGGCGGCCTCATCAGAATCCGTCACCTCAGTGAACGAGCCATCCCAGCCGCCCGAGCTCACATATTCGCGCACGTCAGACATGCGCAGATACTGCGACACGTCCGTGTCGTGCCCGTGCTGCACCAGCTCTGCCATGCCTTCGGACAGCCACCATTCCTCCGGTTGCCGGTCGTGAACCGGCGCCTCATGGTCCAGCACGACATGAGCCGCCTCGTGCCGCAGCGTCGTACGGAAATCCTGTGCGTTGGCGATCTTGTCCTGGTTGACCACGACGTTGGCCCCGCCCGGGACCGACTGCCCGTCGGCCCGCGCCTGCGTCAACGGGACCATGAACGCGCTGGCCAGCGACGACGATTTTTCGAGCCCGTACCAGTGGTCGAATTCTTCGTCGCCTGCCAGGTAGAAGATGTAACGGTCGACTTGGCCGAACCGTGCGTACTTGTCGGCGTTGCGCGCCGCCTCTTCCGCCATCGGCAGCATCTCGTCGAGTCGGTGCGCGTATTCGGGCGGTGCCGCGACGATTGTGCGTGCGTCGCTGACGGCTTCCAACGCGGTGACCTCCCACGGTCTCGGGCCGCGCTCGTGGGATTCGTCCACTTCGGTGATGCGAAGCTGCGAGGCGCTGTCGGACCAGGAGGTATCGAAAAAGATCGAGGTGCGGTCGCAATCGTCGGCGGGGACCCCGCCCAGGCAGTAGTTTGCGGCCAGCCGCAGTTCGAAGGTCCCGTCGTCTTTAGCGTCGGGGGCCTCGTCGATGAACTGATATTCGAACTGTGAAACCTGCATCGTGTGCAGCGAATCAAACCGCCGTCCCAGGTCCGCTTGGATCGGTTCGTCATAGAGCGACAACCACGCGGTCTTGTTCTCATCCAGCAACGCCGACGCGTTGGCCTCCAAAGCCTGTTGTGCCTGCGTCATGCGCCACTGTTCGAGTTCCTGTGGGTCTTGCGGTTTCGGGCTGGACGCGCGGTTTGGAGCGGTGACGAGGGTGCCGCGGTCGCTGCGATCCGGCACCGAGATATCGACGCCGAAGACCGCCCCCGCCGCCAGCGCGAACATCGCCGCGGCTGCGGACACCAGAAGCCACCGTGGCGGTCGTGTCGTGCGGCGCGGGGTGTGAGGGAGGACAGGCACGGCTTCCGTCTCGAGAGGCGACGTTTCGTTGTGCAGACTTCGGTGCCGTAACGACTGTGGCGGCGAACGCGCGAAGCCGGACATCAACGGTAGAAACAGGATCCCGTGGTCGGCCGGGCACGGGGTTGCGATCGCGTAACGATTGCACGCCATCGTCTTTGCCCGACCGACGTACGGAAGAAGCAGGGTGTCTTCGCGCTATTTCTTGCTGCTCAACGACTTCAGGAAGAACCCGAGGTTCGCTGGGCGTTCCGCGAGACGCCGCATGAGGTAGCCGTAGGACTGTTCGCCGAACGGCACGTACACGCGCATCTGGTAGCCGGCTTCGACGAGACGCAACTGTTCGTGTGGCCGGATGCCGTACAGCATCTGGAACTCGAACGAGTCGGGGTCGCGGTCGTACCATTTCGCCCGGTCGATGCCGATCTCGATGAGTCGCGGGTCGTGAGTGGCGAGCATCGGGTAGGCGGAGTCGCGCATCAAGACGTTCATGCAGCGCACATAGGAGCGGTCGATGTCGATGCGGCTTTGGTAAGCCACCGACTCCGGTTGCGAATACGCGCCCTTGCACAGCCGGACGCGCGAACCAGGGCCCGCGAACTCTTTGCAGTCGGCTTCCGTGCGACGCAGGTACGACTGCAGCACCATCCCTGTCGACGGGTAGGTTTCGCGCAGCTTCGTGACGACGTCGAGCGTGTGGTCGGTCACGGTGTGGTCTTCCATGTCGATGGTGACCGTCGTGCCGCATTTGTCGGCGGCCGCGCAGATTTCCTCCGCGAAACGTAGCGAAGTCGGCTCGTCGATGCGTTGCCCCAGGGCCGAAAGTTTCACGCTGACCTCGGCGGCTGCGGTGAGTTCCGCGCCGCGCAACGCCTCCAGCACCCGGATGTATTCGTCCCGCGTGGTTTCGGCCTGCTCCACCGTGTCGGTGTCTTCGCCCAAATAATCGAGAGTGACTTTGAGGCCGTCACCGACCAGCTGTCTCGTGGTTTCGACGGCATCGTCAGTGGTCGCCCCGGCTATGTACCGGTTGACGAGCCCGCGGCTTATTGGCGCTGTCGCAACTAGCTTCTCCAAACGAGATGAGCGGGCGGCAGCCAGGATCGTTGATCGCAGCATGGCTGCGAGCGTATCGCCAAATCGCCACCCTGCGTACAGCGGGCGGGCCGTGTTGAAGATCAAACTTCAGTAAGGGCCGTGCGTACGGCTCTTGGTTACTCGTCGAAGAATTGTTTACCTTTGATGCGTGGACTTTGATGCCTACGCTCAAACAGGGGCCGATCTTGTTAATGCCGATCTTAGCGACATGGCTGCGTTGCGCGTGTTCTTCGGCGACCGAATCTGGTGGACCAAACGCGCCACGGAACGCGACCTGACTGTGCTTCGTCGCGTGCAGCGCAAATTCCGTGAGGTCTTCGAAAAAGGACAGGGCGGCGACGATCCCGGCGCCGTGGAGATCCTCAACACGCTTTTGCAACAGTTCCCGGTGCAACCGCGCATCTCGGGGCACAACTCGACGGACTGGCACATGCACGTGACGGGTCGTAGCTCGTCGGTCGCTTCCGAGTTCGTCGCCGGTGCGGCCTGGGGGTTGTCGGCGTGGTTGTGCCGGTATAAAGGCGACCGATTCGGGGTTTGTGCGGACGCCCGCTGCAGGAACGTCTACCTCGACACTTCGTCGAACAATTGCCGTCGTTTCTGTTCGGAACGGTGCGCGACCCGTTCGCACGTAGCGGCGCATCGGGCACGCAAAAAGGAAGCGGCCGCGGTGTAACTGTCGCGGTTCGGTGGGCGGCGGGTATGTCCGTAACATGCCCGCGCCCGCCTATTCGGGGGTTTGCCCGAGATGTTTGCGCGCGAACTGCAGTGATTCGTTCAAATCTTGCTCCCGAACCGCGCGGCCGCCCGATTTTCGGGTCGATACCTCGACGGCGACCGAAAAATCGTGGTTGCGCCGCGAACGCTGCTGCAACAGCTCACCGCACGGCTGGTTCCCGCGTCCCGGGACCGCGTGCTCGTCACGTCCCTGCGTCGAACCGTCACCCAAATGCACGTGGGTGAGGTTGTCACCCATGCGTTCGGCCAACTCGAGGGCGTCCGTGCCGGAAGCCGCGCAATGCGACAGATCGAGCGTGTAGTCGTCGTATCCCGGATCGGTCGGGTCCCAATGGGGCGCGTATGGCACGAAACCCCGTTTCGCCAATTTGAGCGGGTACATGTTCTCGACCGCGAAACGCAGGTTCGGGAACCGTTCCCGCATTTTCTCCAGTCCCTGCGGGAACACGCGACCGTAGCCCCGCTGCCACGCGAACGGCGGGTGGATCACGACCGTCGGTGCGCCGAGACGTTCAGCCATCACGGCGGCACGCCGCAGTCGCTCCCACGGGTTCTTGCTCCAGACTCGTTGCGTCATAAGCAGGCAAGGAGCGTGTACGGAACCCACAGGTATCTGATAGTGATCGACTAGTGTCGCCAGCGTCTCCTGGTTCTGGCTGACCGCATCGGTCCACACCATGACCTCGACACCGTCGTAACCGAGGTCCGCGGCGAGCTCGAACGCTACCGCGGTCGGCTCCGGGTAAACGGCAGTCGTGGAAAGCAGCACTGGCACTGAGGCATCGGCCATTCCGCCAGGATATCGATCGAAATCTGACGCGTAAGGTTGAGGATGTGACTGAAGCCGAACACCTGGCTGAGACGGAACTGGATTTCCCACGGGAGTGGATCGAGTTTCGCGACCCGGACGACTCCGAGACCCTGATCAGAGCCGACACCACGTGGCTACTGTCGCGGTGGACCTGCATTTTCGGGAACGGTTGCCCGGGGATCGATGCCGAACAGCCCGAAGACGGTTGCTGCCTCCATGGCGCATATTTCACCGATATGGACGATGAACGGCGCGTCAAGAAAATCGTGCGCAAGCTCACGCCGCAGACGTGGCAGAACTACCGCCGTAAAACCGCCAGCATCGTCGAAGACGTACTCGAAGGCGAGGACGGCGAAGAGGAACATTCGCGCAAGACCACGACCGTCGACGGCGCCTGCATCTTTCACAACCGGCCGGGGTTCGAAGGCGGAACCGGCTGCGCATTGCACGCGCAAGCGCTGCGCGACGGCGTCCACCCGCTCGAGTACAAGCCGGAAGTGTGTTGGCAGGTGCCGATCAAACGCGACTTCTCGACGATCGAGCACGCCGACGAAACCGTGACCGAAGTGACCTGGATCGGTGAGTTCAACAGGCGTGCCTGGGGCAGCGGTGGCCACGAATTCGACTGGTGGTGTACGACATCCCCGCAGGCGCACGTCGGCGCCGAACCGCTCTACCGCAGCTACGAGGCCGAACTGGTCGAACTCATCGGGCGCGCCGCCTACGACGTGCTCGCGGACATGTGTGCGCAACGTGAGAAGACGGGCCAAGCCGCACAGCACCCGGCGACGCGCAGGGCCTTGTCCCTGACTCCGGTGCACCGTGATTGAGGGCGGCAACGTGAGCATCGCCGACGATCCCGAGCAACCGCGTGGCTATCTCGCGATGAACGCCTACGCGCGTCAACAGGCTTTCAGTGACGCCGCTGTCGCCCGGCTCCGGCGCATCGCCGATGTCGATATCGGCGAGTGCATCACCGATTTCGACGCCGGTGGCGACGCGTTGGCGCAGGCACGGTTCCTGATCACCGGTTGGGGCTGCCCGATGCTGACGCCCGAAGTCCTGGACCGGATGCCGCGGCTCGAACTGATCGCGCACGCGGCGGGAACAGTGAAACATCACGTGCCGGCCGAAGCGTGGCGGCGCGGCATCGCGGTGTCGAGCGCCGCCGACGCCAACGCCGAACCCGTGGCTCAATACACCTACGCGATGGTCGTGTTGGCCGGTAAACGGGCGCTGTCCGGGGCGGGACGCTACGCGCAGCAAGGCCAATGGCCCAGCGAGGACTGGCGCGGCGCCGCAAGCCTCGTGGGCAAAACGGTCGGCATCGTCGGTGCGTCGCGTATCGGGCGCCGTGTGCTGCGGCTGCTTGAGGGACACGGGCTCGAACTGTTGCTGAGCGACCCGTACTGCGATGACGCCGCGGCCGCCGCGATGGGGGCGAGGCTTGTGGACCTGGATGAATTGTGTCGACGCAGCGACATCGTCAGCATCCATGCGCCGCAACTGCCGCAAACGCGTCACCTGATCGACGCCCGTCGCCTCGACCTGATGGTCGACGACGCGGTCCTGATCAACACGTCGCGCGGTTCACTCGTCGACACGGAGGCGTTGACTCAACGCTGCAAGGGCGGCCGCCTCGACGCGATCCTGGACGTCACGGATCCGGAACCGTTGCCCGCGCAGCACCCGCTGCTGCGGCTGCCGAACGTGCTGGTCACACCGCATGTTGCGGGTGCTCAAGGCCGGGAAGTGATGGCGCTGGGGGAGTACGCGGTGGCCGAGGTCGCCCGTTTCTACACCGGAGAAGACCTCGGCGGTGCAGTGTCGGAAGCGGACCTGGCCACCATGGCCTGACCCGCGTCGGCTACCGATCGACGACCGCGGTGCTGCCGTCGACCTCGAGTTCGGCGTCTGGCCGCTCGGCCACGTTGCGGCGCAGCAGCGCCAACGCGATCATGCCTTCCTCGTAATGGCGGCCGGCCGTACCGATCCGACCGACGGTCTTGCCGTTGTGCACGATCTCGGTACCGGGCTCCGGCGCGTGTTCCGTCGAACCGTCGAGCTGCAGTTTCACGAGCTGGCGGGGCGGCTTGCCGAGGTTGTGTACGCGCGCCACAGTCTCCTGGCCGCGGTAGCAGCCTTTGTCGAGATGGATGGCGGCCGCCAACCAGGCCGGGATTTCGTGCGGGATCGTCTTGTGGTCGGTGTCGACGCCCTTTTGCGGTGTTTTCGCGTGGGCACGCACGACGTCGTAAGCCCAGGTCCCGGCCAGTTCCGAGACGGGAAGTTCGTCGACTGCGGCCGCGACCCATTGTCGCGGCACGATCCGGTCGACGGTCGCGACGCCGAGGGCGTCGGTGCGGCGCGAAAAACCACCGTCTGCGCCCGTGACCCCGTAATACAGGCTCGACGGCTGTTTCGGCAACTCCCCTTGGGAGAACTTCGGTCCAGGGATTTCCAGGACTTCCGGTTGCGCGAGCGTCGCGTCGCCCGTGTACGTCAGCAACGCCCAGTCCTGTGTGACGTCGTCGATCGTGACATCGGAGAAGAACTTCATCTTCGACAGGAAGTCGCATAGCTCGCCCGCGGTTTCGAGCTCCGTGTCGAACCAGACCGCGCCCTGCTCACCGCTGTTGAACACGTTGACGTGGTACTCGATATGGCCGTTCGGGGATAGGAAAAGCAGCTGGGTTCCCTGGTCGTCGCCGAGGTTCTCCAGATGCTGCGATGTCAACGTATGCAGCCACGAAAGCCGATCGGGGCCGCTGATTTTGATGATTGCCCTGTCGCTTCGGTCGACGAGCGCGCCATCGGTGACCAGTTTCCGTTGCTCGCGCAGCGGGTCACCGAAATGCCACGGTGTCATGGACTCGTCGTCTTTAGCGACGGCTTTCGGCCGGTTGAGCAGTACCGATTTCACTTATTCGCCTTCCCCACATGCTGCACAGGTCCCAAACAGCGCGACGTGGCCGATATCCAGCTCGAATCCGCGCTCTTGCTGAAGGTAACGCCGAACATCGAAAAAGACTTCCGGCGACACTTCGTCGACTTCGCCACAACGGTGACACACCAGGTGCGTGTGGCCGCGGTCCCCGGCGAGGTGATAGACCGGCGCGCCGTGGGACAGATGCGTGTGTGCCACGAGTCCCAGGCTTTCCAGCAGGTCCAGGGTGCGGTACACGGTGGTGATGTTCACGCCGCTGACGTGTGCGCTGATGTTCTCGTGGATCTGTTCGGCCGTGGAATGCCCGGACTCTCTGACCGTGTCGAGCACCAGTTGCCGTTGCGCGGTGACACGCAGTCCCCGAGCACGCAGTACTTCCGCCAGATTCGGCGCCTGTCCGGACATGCTTCGATGATACGAGGCGGCGTAGCCACCCACGACTCGTCAGGCCGGGAACAAATTTTTCGAAATTTTTCTGAGCCATCTTTTCCGCGATATCAAGGCGCTGAACTGCGAAAATGGCGTGGGCGGTGTGGTGGTTGTGCGCGAAAATCTGGATTCTCAGGTAATTCACAGCCGACCTCAAGCCCAGATTCAGGAGTGCCTCCCATAGTAAAAATCAGTTCCGGTCACGCCGACAAAGTTAAGCGCTTCGGCTCGGGCATCCGAACCGCTTAACGCGGAACGACTCTGGGGGCACCGCCGCCGGGGTGAACCAACGGGCACGGTTCACCCCGGCGCTAATTAAAAAAGTGGATCCTCTCCTCTTTTCCCCGCCGTGGTACTCGGGCAAATACCACGGCGGGGTTTTCTATGCCTAAGTCCGTTTCGGCCGGTTTGGGCGATCGTGTCACAACCGTGATGCGAGCGTGTCCTTCGGTTGCCGCGGTTATGCGAGATTTATTCGCATGTCGGACGTCGGGCAGTCGACGGGGACGCCGCCCCGGGATTTCCGTCGCCGGGATCAAAGGGCCGTCGCCGCAAGTTGTGCTGCGATCAGCGCAGCGTTGCTAGGTGTGGGCCAACTCTTGTTCGCCCAATGGACAGGGCTCCTAGCGTGGCGGGGGATGGGTCATGAAAGCCTTGCCGCGACCGTCAACGAGGCATCCCTCATTATCTGGCTGCCGGCCGCCGCGGTCGCAATCGGCGCGGCAATACCGGGACTGGTACTCCAAATCAATGTCGGTCGGCGTAAACGCTACGGCCTGCCGGCGATAGCCGCCTGCGGGGCGTTTCTGGCGGTTCCGGTGTCGACGGCGATCGCCGCCTGGGCGAAAATGTACGGCGGCGGCATCTCTCAGCTCCGCGCCATGGTTTTGGTGTGCATCGGTCTGGCCCTCGGCACGGTTTTTGCGATAGCCACCGTCAAATCCCGCGCCATGACGTGGAGCATTGTGCTGTGGCAGGTGTGCGGCTGGCTCCTGCTGCTGCTTGCTTTTCGCGGCATGACTCGCCCGCCGGTGCTGGGGCATCTCGATCCCGGCGAAGCCTGGGCGGCGGACGACCGGGTGCTGCAAGCCCGCGTGCTGCTGTGTGTGATCGCTTTCGTTGCCGGGGTCGGGTTGGGCGTCGCGAGCGTTTTCTACGGTTGGGGCGCACGTCAGGTCCGCGGCCGGTTGCTGCCGCCCGCGGTGCCGCTGCCGTTGCTGGCATCGGCGAGCGGTCCGGGGCTGATGTTTCTGGCTTACGTGCTGGCTTGCCTCATTGAGCAGACTTTCTTCTTCGGAAACGCCGCGAGTTTGGCGTCCGCCACGCTCGTGGCGGCGGCCGGAGCGTACGTGGGGGCTGAGATCGGCCGCCGTACGATGCCGGCGTGCAAGAACGCCGCCAAATGATCGACCGCGTCCTGGTCGTCGGTTGTAGCGGGTCGGGGAAATCAACGTTCAGCCGCGCGCTCTCCAAACGATCCGACCTGCCGCTGGTGCACCTGGACAATCTCTACTGGAAGCCCGGCTGGCGTCCCACCCCTCGAAACCAATGGCGTGACACGGTGGAAGCACTGCTGGACCAGCCTCAGTGGATCCTCGACGCTTCCCGCTGGCGCTGCCTACGCGGGATCGTGAAGCGGCGCCTCCGCCGTGAACAAGGGATCCCGGGCTGTCGAGACCGCATCACCTGGAGTTTCTTGAAATATGTATGGCGCTACCCGAAAAAGCAGCGTGCACAAGACCTGAACACAATCGCGCATCATGCGCCGCGAGCCCAGCTCGTCATGCTGCAAAGCCGCCGCGCCCAGAACGAATTCTTGGGCCGGCTCCGTTAACGACCGAGGTCGTTCCAGCTCGGCGCGTATGCGCCTGCTTGCGTACACGAGTACGCTGCCACGGCCGTCGCTGTTTCGAGCGCGGTCGTCAGCGTCGACGGTGCGAGATCTTCCAGCCTGCCGCCGAGACAGCCATGCGTATCGAGGCCGTGCAGCAGCCCGGCAGTGAACGCGTCGCCCGCCCCGACCGTGTCCACGACCGTGACGGACGGGGCACCGACCTCGTAGACCTCACCGCCGTGGAATGCGTGCGCGCCTGACTCACCCCGCGTCACCACGACCAGTCCAACCCCGGCCTGAACCCACGAACGGCACAGCTTCGCGTGGTCGCGGTCGTCGAACATGTAGTCCAAGTCGGCTTCGCTGACTTTGATGATGTCCGCGAGATCCACCCAGTCGCTGAAACGCTGCCGATACTGCTGCACGCTCACCAGACTCGGGCGGGCATTCGGATCCAGCGTGATCGTCGCGTGCCCGCGTTGCGCGGACAAAACCTGCGCAATGGCGGTGGCCGAAGGCTCGATTGCCAAGGCGAGCGAGCCCGAATGCACAGCGTCGACGCTCACCCGGCTCGCCATTCCAGTCTGGGCGGCGTCCCATTGCCAATCGGCGGTGCCTGCGGCGTAGAACTCGTAGTCGGCGACCCCGTCGGTCAGCGAGGTGAGGGCCAAAGTGGACGGCTGCGGTCCGTCGACGCTCGCCGAGACGTCGACCCCGGCATCGATGAGTCGACGCCGCAAGAAACGACCAAGCGTGCCCCGAGAGAACCGTCCAACGTAGTGCGTGTGCGTACCGAGCCGCGCCAGCGCGGCCGCAGTATTCGCGGGGCTGCCGCCAGCCGAGACCTCGAAACCGAGTCGCGCGCCCGCGGTGTCGGCAGTGGTGAACGCGTCGGCGACCGACTCGCCGAGCACCGCGACACCGCTCACAGCTAGACGACCTTGCCCGGGTTCAAGACGCCGTTCGGGTCGAGCGCGTTTTTGATGGCGCGCTGTACCCGCATACCGACCTCGCCGGTTTCTTCGGCCAACCATTCGCGTTTGAGCAGGCCAACACCGTGTTCGCCGGTGCAGGTCCCGCCGAGCGAAAACGCGAGCTCCATGATCTCGTCGAACGCGGCGCGACCCGATTCGACACTGCTGGGGTTCGTCGCGTCGACGATGATGTTCGGGTGCAGATTGCCGTCGCCGGCGTGCGCGATGACGCCGATCAAGACGCTGTGCCGTTTCGCGGCGGCCGCTACGCCATCGAGCGCTTCCGCCAGTTTCGACCGCGGCACCGCGATGTCATCGACGATGACCGTGCCCAGCTGCTCGACAGCAGGGTAGGCCAAGCGGCGCGCAGCCAACAGCGCGTCCGCTTCGGCTGCATCGGTCGCCTGATAGACCTCGGAGGCCCCCGATTCGTCGCACAGCTGCGCGATTCGATCCAGGTCCGTGTCGATACCGGAGTCGCTGGCGGCCAATAGCAAGGCGGCGGCCTTCGTGTCGAGCCCCATGGGCTGGTAGTCCTCGATGGCGCGCAAATGGACCCGGTCGAGCAGCTCCATCAGGCTCGGCACGAGCCCTTCCGCGGTGATCGCGGTGACAGCGCGGCCCGCGGCGGCCGTGGACGGGAACACCGCCGCCAGAGTCAACGCTTCGCGTGGTGTCGGCTGCAGCCGCACCGTGATTTCGGTGATGATGCCGAGCGTGCCTTCGCTACCGGTGAACAACCGCGCCAGGTCGTACCCGGCGACGCCTTTGGCCGTGCGATGCCCGCATCGCAGCACGTTGCCGTCGGCCAAGACCACTTCGAGCTCGAGCACGTATTCGCTGGTGACCCCGTATTTCACGCAGCACATGCCGCCGGCATTCGTCGCGACGTTGCCACCGATCGTCGACGATTCGAACGAGCCCGGGTCGGGCGCGTAGCGCAGGCCGTATTCGGAGGTCGCGCGGGAAATATCGGCGTTCACGACGCCCGGCTGCACGACTGCGAGACGGTTCACGGGATCGATTTCGAGGATCTGGTTCATGACTTGAGTCGACAGGAGGATGCAGCCGTCGATGGCGTTCGCGGCACCGGACAGCCCAGTGCGCGCGCCCTGCGGCACGATCGGCACCCCGTGCCGTCCCGCGATCCGCACGACTTCCTGCACCTGCGCAGTGTCGGCGGGGCGGACGAGGACGGACGGGATGCCGGACTCGCACAGTCCCGCTTCGTCTCGTGCATGAGTCGCCAGGATGTCGGGGTCGGTGATAACGGCGTCAGTGCCGAGAGCGTTTCGGAGTTCTTCCAGCATGCGCGACATACTTCCAGGTTTCGAGGGCGGGAACCATATGGTCCCACGCGTGCGTCATAACGTCATGAATCAGCATCGGTTTTCACTTGTCGCGCTGGCTGTCGTTGCGTTGTTCCTCGCCGGTTGTGGCCAGGACCCCAAGACCACGTCTGGCGATTCGCGGCGCACGATCGATGGGATCGAGATGACCTGGACGCGATCGGGAGGCGTAGCGGGCATCGATATCACCGTAGAAGTCGAGAACTCAGGCAAGTGGACGGTGACTGACACGGACCAGGACGAAACGCGGGAGGGCGAACTCGGTGATGATGAGCGTAAGGAATTGGAATCGTTGGTCGCGGACACGGACCTGTTCGAGGGCGGTCCCGGTTCGGACGAAGGCTGCGCCGACACCTTTAAGGACCGTCTCGTGTTCGACGGGCTCGAGCTGGAAACGGATTGCGGTGAGGCACCGAATGAGCCGTTCGCTGACATCGTGGAGCTGCTGGGTGAGGCCACGGAAACCTGAAAAGGTGCGGCAGAGGTAGTCCCTCCGCCGCACCTTCCTAAGTCTCTAGCAGCACAGCGCTTTCACGCTGCCGTCGCTCGACTGGGCGTTGGAGACCCAGACGCCGGATCCGCAGCCCGGCGCGCAGTGGCCGGATACGCGGGTCGCTTTTCCTTGTGCCTTGGGGAGTACTTTCTGGACGAGTTTGTCGAATGCTTTCATCGCTTGTCTCCTCACATGGATCACAGATCGTGGGACGCGCGGCCGGTAGTCCGGTTTGTGCGCCGCCGATGCATCGATCAAAATCGATACACTAGTGCGAAAGTCTGCACCATAATGCCGCGAATGGCAATGCTTTCGATTGTGGTGCTTGGCAACGCGAACTGCACCAACGGCATTGACCGTGTTCTTAATCACGCATCGAGGTTTCGGATGACTACGCCGCGCAGTCGCTGCGCATCGATGAAGCCTTCCTGTCGGGAGTCGTAACTTTCGGACGCGTTGTCACCCAAAATCACCAGACACCCGTCCGGAACGACCTCGCCCTCCTGGCTGGACAATGCATCGATGTGCGTCGGTACCCGGTCGCCCGGCGCGGCCGCGACACGTTTGATGAACCACATCGAACCGTCCCCGACCTCGTGCGCGGGCACAACCCGGCCGTCCTCGTCGACATGCTCAGGAGCCAGCGCGATGACTTGTCCCTCGCGGACATGCGCTGTACGGTCCCGTTTCACCAACAGTCGGTCACCGTCGCGGTAAGTCGGCAGCATGCTGTTGCCGTCGACGATCACCAGAACCTTCGTGCGCCGCCAATGCGCCACCGTCAACACGATGACGACAACGATGGTGATGCCCGCGACCGCGATGTAGAAGCCCACGTCAGCTGTACCCGTGTTTAGCGATCAACTGGTCGCGTCCGAGCTGACAGAACGCCGGTGTCGCCTGGACACCGAAAGCGCGCCACACGGTCCCGCGCTTCGGCTGGACAACGACCCTGGCCGCTTTCGACAGTGGTGTGACCATTTCGTCCAGCTCGTCGGGGTCGTCGTTGTGCTGCACCACTGCCAGCGCTTGGTTTCGGCCATCGGGAAGCGATGCCGCGACCTCACTGAAAGTCGGGATGTGGCCATGACATGTCTCGCACGTGGGGTTGAAGAAACCGACGATCGTGCCTTCGGTGAGGCTGGCGTGAGTGATGGTTTCGGAGTCGACCGTTTCGGCCTCGAACTCGTCGATGGCACTGCCGGTCGGAAGCATTGGTTCGTGTTCGACGGCGTTGAGGTCGGCCACGATCTGGTCGACCTCCCGGAAACGTTTGATCAAACCGAGAGTGAGCAGCAAATTCAGCAGCGCTACGACTGTGAGGATGGCGATGAGGGTGATGATTATGGCCACGCGGTACTCCAGTACTAAGGGGTTTTGGGGGACGGCCAAAACAGCTCGGTGATGTCGTCGACCATCGTGCCCAGCCCGCCGACGACGAGGCCCGCGATGCTGGCCACGATGGCCATCGGGATGTCGAAGTCTGCCGGGAACAGCAGGCCGATGAAACCGAGCGCGCTCATAGCCATGAAACACACATTTCGAATGATGTGCCTGGGGCCCAAGGGAACGCTCGACTTTCCGAAACAGCGGCACGGGGTCTGGTCCTTGCGGCGGACGGTCCCGATGATGCCGTAAGTGAACGCCGTCAGCAGCCCGAGCGCTATCGCGAAACCCACCAAGCCGGTTATCGACAGTGGAATTATCAGGAGCAGAGCGATGAGGATTTCCGTGCTCACGACGATGATCGCGGTGGCTTTGATCAGCGGCCGCGGGACGACTTTCATGCGTCGCACCGCCCGCACGAAAGCCGGAAACGAGCCGGGACCGGTGAGCTTGGACGCCGCGGATGTCACGAAAATGATGGCTATGGCGCAACGACACGCAAGAGACAAGTATTCCACGCACGCTCCAAGATGGGGTGAGACCTTGGCCATTGTGGGCGGTACGGTCAGATGGCCCTGGCCAGTATTGCCCTCAGCGATATGCGTGTCAAGGCCGCGAAACCCGCACTCGAGGCCCTGACCGTCGCCCGAAAGCGGGAACGGCGAAGCACGGGCGGGCGTATCGTGCACCGCCCACGCCTTCGCCGATCGTTGACTACTGCTGGCGCAGCAGCGTCGCCAGGTCCTGCGCCCAATACGTACAGATGAGCTGGGCGCCGGCCCGTTTGATCGCCGTCGCCGTCTCCATGATCATCGCGTCGCGGTCGACCCAACCGTTGGCGGCCGCCGCCTCAACCATCGAGTATTCGCCCGAAACCTGATACGCGGCGACGGGCACGTTCACGTTCGCCGCCACCGACGCGACCACGTCGAGGTACGGCAGCGCCGGCTTGACCATCACGACATCGGCACCCTGCGCGACATCCAGTTCGACCTCGCGCAGAGCTTCGCGGCCGTTCGCCGGATCCTGCTGGTAGGTACGCCGATCGCCCTTCAGCTGCGAGTCGACGGCTTCGCGAAACGGGCCGTAACAAGCCGACGCGTATTTCGCGGCATACGCCAGCAACGCGGTGTCGCTGAAGCCATCGGAATCCAAAGCAGAACGCACGAACCCGATCTGACCATCCATCATGCCCGAGGCGCCGAGCATATGCGCGCCCGCTTCCGCCTGCGCCCGCGCGAGTTCGGCGTACCGCTGCAGCGTCGCATCGTTGTCGACCGAACCGTCTTCAGCGAGTACGCCACAGTGACCGTGGTCGGTGAACTCGTCCAGACATAGGTCGGAGATCAACACGATGGAATCTCCGACTTCGCTGATGACGTCGCGGATCGCGGCGTTCAAGATTCCGTCGGGATCGCTACCGGCCGAACCGATCGCGTCGCGTTCAGCCGGCACCCCGAACAGCATCACACCGCCGATGCCCGACTCTGCAGCCGTGGTCACCGCCTTGCGCAACGAATCGCGGGTGTGCTGGACGACGCCGGGCATCGACGCCACGTCACGCGGGGCGTCGATGCCTTCGCGCACGAACATCGGGGCGATCAGCTCCGAAGGGTGCACCCGGGTTTCGCTCACCATGCGACGGATCGCGGCCGTCGACCGAAGCCGCCGTGGCCGCGACGTCAACAGGTCGCGTGGCGGGTTTGTCATGACCGGAACCGCAACGCCGTCGGCCCCTGCACCTTCGCGCCGCGGCGCTGCTTTACGGGGGCTTCCGTCATGCGTTTCTTCAGGTCGACCGCGTATTCCGCCAGCGCCTCGACGAGTTCCGGAACGCTAGCCCGCTCCGGTTTGGCGTCGACGCGCAGCCCGAATTCGGTCGCCGTGTCGGCGGTGTGCGGACCGATCACCGAAACGACGGTGCGCGCATGCGGTTTGCCGGCGATACCGACGAGGTTGCGCACCGTGGACGAGGACGTGAACAGGACCGCGTCGAACCCGCCCGACTTGATGGCGTCGCGGATCTCGGCGGCCGGCGGCGATGCACGCACGGTCCGGTAGGCGGTGACGTCGTCGACCTCCCAGCCGCGTTCCTGCAGTCCCGCGGAAAGGACCTCGGTCGCGATGTCAGCGCGAGGCAGCAGGACACGGCTCACCGGGTCGAGCACGTTGTCGTGCGGCGGGAAGTCGGCGAGCAGCCCTTCACTGGACTGCTGACCCGACGGCAGCAGCTCGGGTTCGATACCGAAAGAACGCACCTTCGCGGCGGTCGCTTCGCCGACACAGGCGATCTTGATCCCGCCGAACGCGCGGGCGTCGAGGCCGTGCTCCCCGAACTTCTCCCAGATGGCTTTCACGGCGTTGGCCGAGGTGAACACGATCCAGGCGTAGCGGCCGTCGACGAGACCCTTGATGGCGCGCTCCATCTGGGCCGGGGTGCGGGGCGGCTCGACTGCGATGGTCGGCACCTCGCACGGGATCGCGCCGTATGCGCGAAGCTTCTTGCTCATTTCGCCGGCCTGTTCCTTGGTCCGCGGAATAAGGACCTTCCAGCCGTACAGCGGCCGGTTCTCCCACCAGCCGAGGCTCGGGTGACGGTCGACGCCATCGCCGACCGTGATGACGAGTCGCCCGGCGAATCCGAGTGCCGCCTCGACGAAGGTGTCGATGGTGGAGGACGTCGTGTACTGCGTCTCGCCGGTGACGTCACCGGTTACGGACACGGGAGTGGAGACGTCCGCGCCCGCCAGCAGGAGCTGGTCACGCAGCCCCGAGAGGTTCGACACGTCGCAGGTGAACATGACGGTTCCCGCGTTCATCCAGGCCGACAGCTTTTCCGGTTCCAGACGGGTCGGGTCGTCGACGTCGATGAGGCTGCGCCCATGCGACGGCGGCATTCCGGCGTAGCTGGCTACGGCCTCGGAGTATCCGATACCGGGAATTACTTCGACCGGTACTTCGGTGGCCGATACTTCCGTGATCTCCTCGGTGACAGTGGAGTTCGGGTACGGTTCCGCCGATACGAGACGTGCCACGTTGCGGCCTTCGCGTGCCGTGGTGATGAGGTCTTTGACCAATTCGCCCGTGGCGGTGTCCAAGACGGTGAATACGGCCTTGTCTCCGGCGTGTTCTTGGGCGGCTTCCAACAGTTGGTTGGGGAGATTGCGGTCGTAAACGACCAAATCCGCGACCGAAATGGCGTCGATTGCGCGCTTGGTCAGTAGGCCCGGGTCTCCGGGGCCCGTGCCGACGAACCGAACACGCCCGGCGATATTTTGGACACTGGTCATTTAATTGGCTCCATGAGTGCGTTGTTTCTTGCAAATGTGTGTAGATCCACATGTTGCGCATTTGCGAAAGATTCGACCCTTCAGCGCGAGCGCGTGGCCGAGAAATTCCTGCTCAAGCGCGTAGATCGGAGACGAATCCTTGCCCGGCTCCATGCGGCGACGGTTACCCCACCCGATCCGATGCCTCGTATCGGCGCTTGAGCGTACCCAAAGTCTTCGCGCATGTCACTTTCAGATCTATTGTGGTCGGTTATTCGGCTTTGTCGTCGGTGTCGAGTGGGGCTATCCTCAGCGCCTCAGTCGTGTCGTTTCCGTCGACGGCTCCCAGTTCCGGCCCCTCCAAGGCGAACAATTCGCGCAATGCGTCCGCATACGAGTCGCCGCACGGTTCGCCCGCGAGCTGACGTACACGCACCGTCGGCTGATGCAGGAGTTCCTGCACGACCCGGTGCACCGTGTGGGCCACCTCCGCCCGCGTTTCGTCGGGCATCGACGGCGTGCGACGACGCAGCCGCGACAACTCGGCCGACACCACGTCATCGGCGCGGGACCGCAGGGCCGCCACGGTGGGCGCGACCGCGCCCGCGCGGATGGTGTTTCTAAACGCGTTCAGTTCCTCGGCCAAGATCTCGTTGGCGTGGGCCAAATAGCCTTCGGTGGCGCCCATGCCGTCGGCCTGCGCCAGCGTTTCCAAGTCGATCACGGTGACGCCGGGCAGTGCGGCGGCGTCGACGCTGACGTCGCGTGGAACGGCCAGGTCGCAGATCAGCAGGCCCTCGCGTCGACCGTGGAGCATGTGCGCCTCAATGATCGGGCTCAGCGCCCCGGTGGCGGTGACGATGACGTCCGCGTGGCGTGCGGCCTCGGCGACAGCATCGAACGCGACGGGCGTGGCACCGTAAGACTCGGCGAGCCGCTGCGCCTTCGCCGCATCACGGTTGGCGATGGCGACATGCTTGACCTCGCGGGACCGCAAAGCCGACAGCGCGAGGCCGCCCATCGCGCCGGCGCCGATGACCAGCACGTCGGCGTCGCGAAGGCCCTGTGTGCTCTGCTGCTCGGCGAGGTCGAACGCAGCCGTGACCACGTTCGGCGCCGCGTCGTCGATGTCGGTTTCGGCGTGCACCCGTTTTCCGACCCGAAGCGCCGTCTGCAGCAGCTCGTGCAGCAGTCGTGCGACCGTCCCGTGCTGCTGCGCGGTTTGATACGCCTCACGCATCTGTCCCAAGATCTGCGGCTCGCCGGTCACCAGGGAATCCAGCCCGCTGGCGACGCGGAATGCGTGCTGCACGGCCTTGGTGTCGTGGCGCACGTACAGGTGTCCCGAGATGTCTTCGACGTCTACGCCCGCGTGACGAGCCAGCTCGCCCGCGATTTGGCTAAGCCCGCCGTGGAAGGCGGATACCGCAGCGTAGATCTCCGTGCGGTTGCAGGTCGACAGTACGGCGACCTCGTCGACATACTTGCCTTCGATGAGCCTTCGCGCCAGGTGCGGTATCTCGTCGGCCGGTATGGACAGTTGCTCGAGTGTGTCCACGGGGGCGGTGCGATGTGACGCACCAACCACGAGCAGGTTCATTCGTCCCCCTTTTTCTCGTTCGCGCTGCCTTGTGATTTTCGATGTTCATGAAACGAAAGGATTTGCAGCTCAACGGCCAAATCCACCTTGCGGACGTCCACGTTGTCCGGTACATCCAATATGCATGGGGCGAAGTTGAGAATACTGGTCACACCAGCATTAACGAGTGAGTCGGCGACACGCTGCGCGGCGGTCGTGGGCGTGGCGATGACCCCGATGGAGATCTGCTTTTCCGACACTATCTCGGCTAGCGCGTCCATGTGGTAAACCCGCAGGCCGGCCAGCTCGGTCCCGACGTGCTCGGGGGAGACGTCGAAGAGCGCGGCGATCCCGAAACCCCGGTTGGCGAAGCCGGCGTAACCGGCCAATGCTTTACCGAGGTGACCGACCCCGATCAGCACGACATCGCGGTGGCGTGTGAGCCCGAGCGCATGCGAAATCTGCCGGGTCAGCAGCGTGACGTCGTAACCGACGCCACGGATCCCGTACGAGCCCAGGTGGGACAGGTCTTTACGCAGCTTCGCGGAGTTCACGCCGGCGACGGCGGCGAGTGCGTTGCTCGACACCGTGTCGTGCCCGGCTTCGGCGAGCGTGTGCAACGCGTACAGGTATTCGGGAAGCCTCGCTACGGTCGCGCGCGGTATTTCACGCGGATCAGTATCGGGTATGTCCGTTTCGGCATCTGGCTCGCCGGTCCTCACCGAGGGATCTCCGTTTGTCATTAGCGGTTGACAGGGTCATCGTCGGTGATGGCCCGCGGCGGTGGGTCCTGGCGGTGAATTGGCGCCATCGAGACCCTGGTCAAGGGTAAGTGAATGAGCATCCTCGGCCGACTAAGCCATGCATCTTCGACATCGTGTAGTACATCCTACGAGGTCTGCGCGAGCGCCACCGCATCGGTCAGGGTGTCGGCCAGAGGGAAGCCGAGCTCCGAGAATTCTCGGGGTGGCGTGACGCCGCCCGTGTACAGCACGCATGCTGCGCCGGCGCGCTTGGCGGACAGGGCGTCGTCGAGCGAGTCGCCGATGAGCACGCAGTCGGATGCCTCGATTCCCTGCTTCTGCATATGCGCCAACAAGTGCGGGTGCTTCGAGTTGATCGAGCCGTTCCGGAGACCATCGATCCGCGCGAACTTATCGAACAGGCCGCGGGCCGTGACCAGCGGGACGAGACTGTCGTGCATCCACATGGACAGCAGCGATTGGGTGCCGGCCCACGCCCCGATCGCCTCGACCGCGTCGGCCGTCAGCGGGCACTGGTCCAGCTGCTGCGCGTAGTACTCGTGGAAGAGAAGGTCGAGTTGCGTGAACTCGTCCTGCGTCAGCTGCTTGCCTATCAGTTCGCTGTAGAAGTCGATGATGGGGCGGTAGAACCGGGTGCGGTGTTCGTAAACGGACAGGGCCGGGGCGCCGTGGGTGCTGATTGCATGGTTCGTCGAGGCCACGGTGGCGGGGAAGTCGTCGAACAGCGTCCCGTTCCAGTCCCAGATCAGGTGCTTACGCATATTCATAGGCTAAGTTCCGCTCTCGATGCCGAGGTCGCGCAGCAGGCGACGTTCTTCCACTTCCCAATAGCCGTGTTCGGCTCCGTCCAGTAGGACGACGGGGAGTCTGTCGCCGTACTCGCGTGCGAGCTCCTGGTCGTCGGCGATATCGATCTGTTCCCAGTCGACCGCGGCGCGGTCCGCGACACGCCCGATCGCGTGGCGCGCTTTTTCGCACAGGTGGCAGTCCTGTGTGACCAGTAGCGTGAGTCGGCTCATAAATCCTCACCAATCCCTGCAGAAAACCGTATGGGCCACAGCGAATGTACCTGCAGGTCAGGACTGACAGTCGGCCGCGGACACGACGGTCATTTTCGGTCGTCGCACAAAGTTTTGAAAACGTCGCACAACGTGTCCGTTTCACTCGGTTACCCCATGGGCCACAATCGCCTAACTGAGTAATCAAGTCCACACAATCCGGCGTCGTTGGTCCTACCATCGTCGTCGTTCGTCAGCTCCATAGACCTTGGGAATCGTTATCCCCTCACCCGAGGAGGCCTGAGTGCCCAGCACTACACCGGTAATCTTCGCAGGAAACGCCACATCGAACCCGGGCGGCGCCCGGACCACGCAGCGGGGTGGCGTCAGCGATCTGCGCCGATTGCTTGCGGTGGATCTCGAGCCGACCGCGCCGCCGAGGCCGCGCTCGGGGAGTGAAGACAATGCGGCCACCACGCGTCGTCCGCAACCGGTGGCGACTCCGAAGCCCGATCGCGAGAAGACGTCGCAGTCTTCCGGCGAAGAGACAGGCTCAGCGGAAGTGCGCTACCTGGTTGCCAAGGCACAGGAAGGTGACGTCGAAGCGTTCGGCGGCATCTACGACCAATACAACGACACGGTCTTTCGGTACATCTTCTTCCGGGTGGGGAACCGGCAGCTCGCCGAGGATCTGTGTTCCGAGACTTTCCTGCGCGCGCTGCGCCGCATCAACAGCTTCACCTGGCAGGGGCGTGACTTCGGGGCATGGCTGGTGACGATCGCGCGCAACCTCGTCGCCGACCATTTCAAGTCCGGGCGCTACCGGCTCGAGAAGGCCACCGCCGAGGTCTTGGACGCCGATCGCGTGGAACGCAATCCGGAGGGCAATCCCGAGGCGACGGCATGTGAACGGCTCACGAACGAGACCCTGTTGAAGGCCGTGCGTGAGTTGAACCCGGATCAACAGGAATGCATCGTGCTTCGCTTCCTGCAAGGCTTTACAGTCGCCGAGACCGCCAAGGTGATGAAGAAGAACGAGGGCGCGATCAAGGCATTGCAATACCGGGCGGTGCGCACCCTGGCGCGCTTGCTCCCCGAAGGCTTCAGTCGCTGACGCGTCGTGCACCGCTGAACGATTTTCGGGCGGCCGAAAGACATAACCGCAGGAAGGACGCATTGACATAAAAGAATGCGAATCTGCGGCTATATGCCCGTAACTTTTGCCAGCTCTTGTGCGTTGTTAGGGGTGCACGATCGGCACCGCATGAGGAGAGGGGGTGCGTCACGTGATTGGCAACCCGATGGAACGCCGTAAAGCAGAGCGGTTTGCTGAGCTTCTCGAAGCGGCTGAAGGCGGGCCGCGCCGGCACAACCGCACGAGCAATGACGACGAATTGACGTCGATGGTGAAGCTCGGCGAGTCGATGCAGGGCCTCAACGACGAACAAGCCGCAGCTACGGCGCCCGACCCGGGGTTTCAGTCCCAACTACGTCAGCGCCTAATGGCGGTGGCGTCTGTCGAGGGAATCGGCGCCACGGCCGAGCCGGAGCCAGTGCCCGACAAGGCGCAAGCCAAGCCCGCCGTGCAACCGATACACCTTGCCCGCGATTTCCTCGGTGGTCGACGTGTCGCGGTGGCCGCCGCCATTCTGGTCGGTGCCCTCGGTGTCTCCGGAGTGTCGAGCGCCAGCGGGGCCGCGGTTCCGGGTGACACGCTTTACCCGATCAAGCGTTCCACCGAACAAGCCCAGCTTGCTTTCGCTGGCAGCGACGTCGAACGCGGCGAACTGCATCTCGAGTTCGCTGCTTCGCGGCTTGCGGAGGCTTCGAACCTCAGCCAGCGCCCCGACGAGTTCCGTGAAGCACTCGGCCAGATGGACGATGCGGTGATCAGCGGCGTGGCCGCACTGAACACCGCGGCGGCATCGGAGGGGCACGAGCAGTCCTTGACGACCGTCACGGACTTCATCGCCGACGCGAAACCTCAGCTCGAGGCGCTCACCTCTGAGACATCGGGGCCGGCCCGCGAAAGTGCATTCACCTCGTTGACAAACCTCAACGCTGCCCACGAACGGACTATCGACCTCGAAACCGCGATGGCGTGCGCGAGCGATCCAGTTTTGAAGTCGGACGAATTGGGTCCGGTGCCGGTCGATTGCGCTGGCCTTCCCGGGACCGGCCAAGGCGAACAGGTGCCGCAGGATCAGCCGAGCGACCAGGCTCCGGAATCCGCGACGCCGTCGCAGGAGCCGACGTCGCAAAAGCCGAGTTCGAGCCCGAGCGAGTCGCGGGACGAGCCCACGAGCCCCGACGAAAACGAGGAAAGCGACGACGGGGATGCGAGCGAGGACAGCGGTGGCCTGCTTGACCGCTTGACGGACCTGTTTTCGGGCTTACGCAGCTGAAGAACCGTAGGTAACGAAGTCAACGGCGTCACGATTTGTTTCGGGCGTCGTTGACTTCGTCTATGGCAGACAAGATCGCGGCAATCGTGGGGTGTTCTCTTTCCCCGCGGCGCGTGCAACTGAGGAAATGCCGAAACGGCGTGTGCGGCCCGACGATCGGTATCCGAGTCAGCGGCAGATGCGGCGGTAGCTCGGCGAGCCGGGGGATGAGCGCGATTCCAAGCCGGTGCGCCACGAGCGCCGCCACGACCGGCCACTCGCTGGCTTCGTGCGCGATGGACGGGCTGAACCCGGCGTTGCTGCAGGCCGCGAGCACATGTTGTCGCGACGCACTTGCGGGCAGCCCGAGTATCCATGCTTCCCGCGCGGTCTTTTCCAGGCTGATCGTCTCCAAGTCGGCGAACGGGTGGTCTGCGGACACGACGACGTCGAATGGGTCGTTGAACAGGGCCTGTTGGTCGAACCGAATGTCGTCTAGAGGCGGCGAATCCAGGTTCGATTCGACGACTGCGACGTCGGCATCGCCCGAAAACAGCTGGTCGAAGCATTCGCTGGCGTTGGCTTCGCGCAACTGGACGTTGATGGCGGGGTAGCGAACATGCAATTGTTCAGTTGCGGGGGCCAATAGTGTGGCGATTGCGGTGGAAAACCCACACAATCGAAGCTGACCTCCGGGCTCGGTACCTGTGGCGTACAACTCAGTTTCGGCGCGGCGCCAGCGGGCCTCTATTGCGTCAGCATGCGACAGCAGTATGTGAGCGGCTGCGGTGAGACGTACGTTACGTCCTTGCGGTTCGAGTAGTGTGACCTCTAGCTCTTTTGCGAGTTGGCGGATTTGCTGTGATGCTGCTGACGGTGATAGGTGAAGCGCTTTGGCTGCGGCCGTGACCGTGCCATAGTGGGAAACTGCACGCAGTACATGTAGGCGGCGAAGGTCGATCATAAAGTTCAGCTTAACAATCCTGTGCAAAAAGCATATGTTGACCTTTACTTTATTTCGATGCATCCTTGATGCGGGTCTACGCGTGTATGTAGTACATCTCCAAGCACCAGAAGTTTCGTCTAAGAAGGGAATGGAGCCGTGAATTCACTGTGCCCGCACTGCGGATGGCCGGACGCTGAGCCATATCAGGTCATTTCTCGTCGACTCACGCGCGACAGTGCACAGCTCTCGTGGGTGCGGTGCGCCTGCGGTTCGCTGCAGATGCGGCAACGTCCACGCGGTGGGGCGACCAGTGTTTTGACTCGGGGGCGGCCGACGACCGACATGACGAGGCTCGCTCAAGAGCCCCGGCCTTCTATCTAAACGTTTCTCTGTTCCGGCCGACCGGCGCGGTGGTGTGTGGGGCGCTACCAGACGCCGGTCGGCCTTTTTGTGTCTCAAACGGCACGTGAGCGACTTGCGTCTCATCAGATGGGGCATCCCAGCCTCATACGCATGGATTATGTCTGTCTCAGTGGTTGCGTTCCGACTGGCTACGTGTAATGGTTGAACGCACAAGCATTCAATGATCTTTCCGGTTTCCGCAACCAGTCGCCAATATCGCGACACCACCATTCGGCTCGATGATTACGGCCGAATCTTTCCCGCTAGCACCGGGAATACGCCTTAGTCGGAACGGCAGAGGGGGAGTCGTTCCGACTAAGGCGTGTCTATTGTGGATATAAAATCTCTATTGGCGCACGCGTCGCTACCCAGCGTTTCTGTTCGCTACGTAGTAGCAAGATCGTTATTGCGGTTTCGGTCACCGCGGCTTCAAAGACACCTCAACGCCCACTACCCTTAGAGGATGTCAATAGAAAACGAAACAGAGGCTTGTAGTATTCAGCCGGGTCAGGCCCGGCGCACAAAACCCACATCAACAAGCCGCTCCGGTCGGGTGACGCACGAGTGCTGATCTTGGCCGGTTTCGCAATCATTCTGGCCGTCACCGCGGCCACCGCATTTTTCGTTGCCCAAGAATTCGCTTACGTCGCCGTCGACCGTTCCCGACTGGAACAGATGTCGCGCGACGGCGATCGGGCCGCCACCGCCGCACTACAGGTCACGAGCCGCCTGTCGTTCATGCTGTCGGGCGCGCAACTGGGGATCACCGTCACCGCGTTGTTCGTCGGTTTCTTCGCCGAACCGTACCTGGGTGCCGGCATGGCAGAGCTGTTCGGCGCCGCGGGCGTCCCCGCCGCCGTCTCCACCGTCGTATCGGTGACCATCGCCTTGGTGATCGCCAACGCCGTACAGATGGTGTTCGGTGAGCTGGCTCCCAAGAACCTCGCGATCGCGAAGACCGTGGCGCTGTCGCGTGCGCTTTCGCGGCCAACCCTCATATACATGACGATCGCTTCGCCGCTCATCCGTTTGTTCGACACCACCGCGAATAAGCTGCTGCGGGCGGTGGGCATCGAGCCGGTCGAGGAACTGCCTCACGGCGCATCGCCGGACGACCTTCACCACATCATCGAGGAGTCACGCGACAGCGGCCGTCTCGATGACGAGCTGGCGGATCTTTTGGACCGCAGCCTCGAATTCCGCGAACTCACGGTCGGACAGGTCATGACGCCGCGCGTAGATGTCGACGCGATATACGGCCACGTCCCGGTCTCGGAGGTAGTTGAACAGCTGACGACGGGACGGTCCCGTTTCCCAGTCTTGGGCGACAACATCGACGACGTCATCGGAGTCGTCGGCATCGATAATGTGCTGACGGTGCCGCGTTCGGAGCGTGCCACCACGCAGGTACGCGACATCGCGGACTCGCCACTGTTGCTGCCGGAAAGCCTGCCGATGCCGGACGTCTTGGAACGCTTGCGCACCGAGCATCGGCAACAGGCCTGCGTGATCGACGAGTACGGCGGGCTCGCCGGCATCGTCACGTTCGAGGACGTGGCCGAGGAAGTCGTCGGCGATATCCGCGACGAGGAAGACCAACCGAGCGCGCGACCGGTGCGGCGCGCGGACGGCGCCTGGTTGGTGCCGGCGCGTTGGCGTGTTGACGAGATCGAAGCCGAAACCGGTATCGGCCTGCCCGAGCCGGACGACTACGAGACCCTCGGCGGACTCGTCATGGAATCGTTGGGACGTGTGCCGTTGGCCGGCGACTCGATCAACGTTCCCGCGCTGTCCTGGAACCACATCGATGACCAAAACGAGGACGCGGCTGTGCCACCACATGTACGGATCGAGGTCATTTCGGTGAGTCGCCGTGTTCCGAGGGTTCTTGCCCTGCACAAGGCCGAGGCCGCTAGCGATTCGGAGATGACGATATGAGCGCCACGTGGGCGTTGGTGGTCAGCGCGTTCCTGTTGGCCGGTAATGCGTTCTTCGTCGCGGCAGAGTTCGCGTTGCTGGCGTCGAAACCGCACCGACTGGAGGCCAGGGCCGAAGCGGGCAGCCGTTCGGCAAGGGCCGCGCTGGAAGGAACGAAGGAACTGACGGTGATGCTCGCGGGTGCGCAACTGGGCATCACGGTGTGCACGGTCGGTCTGGGTGCCTTGGCGGAACCGGCGATCGCGCACGAGCTCGATCCATTGTTCGCGATGCTGGGATTGCCTCCGTCAGTGAGTTACGCGATCGCTTTCACTATCGCGATGGCGATCGTCGTGTTCCTACACATGGTCGTCAGTGAGATGGCGCCGAAATCGTGGGCGATTTCGCATCCGGAGCATTCGGCGCAGCTGTTGGCGCTGCCGTTTCGGGCGATCGCGAAGGTCGTGTATCCGCTGTTGCGGGCGATGAATGCGATGGCTAACGGCGTCGTGCGGATGTTGGGCGTCCAGCCTCAGGCGACAGCGGCGCAGGCGCACGGTCCCGAAGAATTGAACATGTTGTTGCGCGAGTCGCGCGAGCACGGGGTCCTGCCGGAACAGCAGCACCGTTTTCTGTCCGGCGCGTTGCGGGTGCAGTCGATCACCGTCGCTGACCTGATGGTTGCGCGCGACTCGATGGTGACGGTGCGGCACGACGCCACCGCGCTCGATGTTGAACACGCGAGTTTGACCAGTGGGCGTTCGCGTCTGGTCGTGATGGAGGACGATCGGCCGGTCGGCCTGGTGCATGTGCGTGAGGCCGTCACCGCAGACGACGACACCTGCGTGTCCGACATCAAAATGGACGCTGTCGAGTTGTCGAAGGATGAGATGGTCGCGACGGCCGCGACCACGATGCGTCGCCGACGGGCCCAACTGGCGCTCGTGACCGGCGCAGATGGCGAGGTTGTCGGGCTCGTTGCGCTGGAGGATCTGCTCGAACAGATCATGGGACGTTTCGACGACGAGACGGATAGGGCGATGACGTAAGCTCCCTCAGCCGTGTAATGGCAGCAACCCCGGGTGATGCGGAAGAATCATGAGTCCCCTCATGAAAGCGTTCACGATGTTGATCAGCCGGAAGATCTCGGGGCTCATACGTCAGTGCGAGAACGCGAGCCCATACATAGCCGACACCGTCATCGCGGTGGCGAGCGGTGCCATCGTCGTGGTTTCGGTTCTGGAACGGTCGCAGCTGGCTTGGACGTCGCTGCTGTGCGCACTCGGCATGTCCGCCGCGTTGGTGTGGCGGCGTCAGGTTCCCGGTGGCGTTGCTCTTGTCTGCGGCGTGCTGTTGTGGATGGACGCCGCGTTGACCGGTACCGCGTTGCTGCCGTTGGCGGGTTTGATCGCGGTCGGCTCGGTGGCGGGGCTGTCGAACCTACGTCCGCGCTGGGCGATGCATGTCGGTGCCGCGGCGGTTGTCGTGGCCACTTGGGTGTCCGCCGATATGACCGCGACGCAGTTGTGGTTGACGGTTTTCTCTTATGTCGGCGCCTACGGGTGCGGTCGTTGGTGGGCGAGCCGCCAAGAGGTGGAGGCCGTGCGGCGGTCCGGCCAGGGCCTGGTGTCGCAGCGCGACGTCGCCTTGCAGCAGCGTCGACAGGTGGCGGATCGCGCGCGTATTGCTCTGGACATCCAGGACTTGGCTTTTCAGCCGCTGGATCTGCTGGTGCTCCAGGCCGATGTGGGACGGGATCTGGTGACTTCGGACCGCGATGGTGCGGTGCAGTCCTTTGATTCGATAGCGGTTCTGGGGCGCCGGGCGAGCACGCAGCTGCGGCGCATTCGGGACTTGTTGGCTCAGGCCGCTCGTCGCGAGGATGGGGACATCGTCGAGCGGGACTTGAACGACCTGGCACTGCTGGTGGAGCATCTTCGGGCCGCGGGCTTGGAGATGGAGCTCGACATGCAGGCGCAAGACGAAAAGCTGGGGTTGCTGCCGCTGGGGGCGGAGTCTGTCATCTACGAGACGGTTAGGGAAGTGCTCGCTGGGGTCGTTCGACACTCCGATATGCGCTCGGTGCGCATATCGGTGACCAGCGCCGACGATGGCGTCACCGTCGTGGTGACTGCTGGCGGCGCGGGGAGGACGAAGCCGCGTCCGGTTGGTCGGGACGGTGAGCTGGCGGCGCTGCAGCGTAGGGCCGCTGAATTTGGCGGGACGATCGAAACCGAATCACCGTCTGGGGAACGTGGTACGCGGTGGCTGGTGACGTTCCCGTTTCGAGACGCGTCTACAAAGGCAAGTGTTTAGCGTTGATTTAGCGGTCTGGTTCCTCGACGTGCCGGACATCGAGGAACCAGACCATTGGTGAGGGATGAAAGTCTTAGTGCGGGCGTCGCTTCGTGACGGCGCGGACAGCAACGATGTCGAGTGGCAGACGGTTCGGGGCGCTGATGTCGGTCGTGCATTCTGTGGGCGGTGAAGGGGCGTTCATTCATCTCCAGGGTGATGCCGACGCGGGGGTGCGAAAGCCAACCGGTGCTTTTGTCTCAAACTTCGCTATGCCGAGTCAAGACATTTGGATGTCTTTAAGGCGTTATTGAAGCCCTATTAAGGTTCCCTTTTTGAGGAATGCTTATAAATGTCCTATTTGCGAAGAAATGGCCAAACTTCAATTGGCGAGTGCGATAAAAATCGGCTTCGCGGCGAGTCGCAATGCCAACCGTCGAGTACTTAATGTGACCATTGTTGTACAGAATGCATTAATACTCAATGTATGGATAAGCATGTCAGAATTTTTCGATTCATCAGCGGTTGAGTTCGCCACCGCTATGCGCGGGTACCAACGCAACCAGGTCGATGAATATGTATCGGCAATATCCACACGTGTCGCCGCAGCCCAGCGGAGTCACAAATCCAGCGAATCCAAACTCACCGATGTGCGTGCCGTGCTGCGTCGCGTCAACAAACGGATCAACGATCTAGAGTCCAAGTTGGAATCCGTGACCGGTCAGATCGAGGAACGCAAACAGCCCACCCTCGCCACGGCCGGAAGCAGCATCGAACACATCCTGCGCAGCGCGGAAGACGAGGCGGCGAAGATCCGCACGACGACCACGAACCAAGCGCAGAAAGTTCGTACTCAGGCGCAAGCCGAAGCGGCACGCATCCGGCAGGAAGCCGCAGCCGAATGCGCCCGACTCAAGACAGAAGCCAGCGAAGAAGCCGAAGAACTCACGACCGCAGCAGCCCAAGAAGCAGAAGAAGTCATCTCGGCTGCGCGGGCGCGCTGCACGGAGCTGCGCGCCGTCACCAAACGCGACATGCAGCGCCTGCGCGAACAGACGACGCAGGAAACGTTCGCACTCAAGGCGGCCGTGGAACGCGAAGTCTCGGTCGATAAGGCCACACTGGATCGAGACATCACCCAATTGCGCGCCAGCGCCGCACGCGAAGCGGACGAGCGCCGGGCGGCCGCCGCAACAATGCGAGCCGAAGCCGTGGAGACCCGGTACCGCCGTACCCAAGACCTGGAGCTCGAACTGGCGGCGCAGCGCGAAGCCGGTGAACACCAACGGACTCAGGCCCACGCTGATGCCGTCGCCGAAAGCCAACGCCGCATCGGCGAGGCCGAGCAACGTTGCGCGGATGCGGAAACTGCCGCGAAGACATTGCGCCAAGAGGCCGAGGATCGCGAATCACAGGCCGATTTCACGGCCAGCGACCTCGCAGAGAAGACGGCGGCGCATGCGGCGCAGATCCTGCTCGATGCGAAGAACGAGGTTGCGCGGTTGCGTCACGAGGCCGCGGCGGAAGCAGAAGAAATGCTTGGCCCGATACGCACTGAAGTCGACGGACTCCGCGAACGCGAACTCTCGGCGAACCTGCGGCTGGAGGAGTTGCGGCGTCAGCTCGGTAACGTCACGCGCGGACCCGACGATGCCGATCCCGCCCGACACCGCAGGGTGGTAGAAACACCGACCCAGAAAATACCCGCCATAAGCTGACCAAACGTGCTTCGGGCCGGGAACACGTCTACGTGTTTCCCGGCCCGTTTCGTCGTCGCAAGACAAAAAGACGGTGGCCGGACATCCCCCGTGATATGTCCGACCACCGTGTACGCCAGAAAAGGACTGTGGACTGGATCAGTCCTTCCCGGCGATGGCTGACTGGCGTGAAAGTCAGCCCTTCATTGTGGCTATTGGCTGATCACCTGCGACGAAACGACCTGCTGCTGCGCCGCGTCCTGACCGTTGGCAGCCTGGTCGCTGGCCTGGCCAGTGGTCTGCTGCGCGGCAACCTGGTCGTTCGCATTCCCGTCGGCCTGCTGGTCAGCGGCCGGCTGCTCCTGCGAAGTCGCGCAGTCGTCGCTGGGCTGAACAGCGTCATCGGCCGGCTGTGCGGCGGCCTGGTCGTTGGCGTTGGTGTCGGCCTGCTGACCGGCCTGGTCACTGGGCTGGACAGTCTGCTGTTGGTTGGCGGTCTGCTGCGGCGCCGCGGGTTGCGTGGCGGCCTGGTCATTCGCCTGCACGTCGCCCTGCTGCGCGGCAACCTGGTCGTTCGTGTTGGCGCCGGTCTGGTGGCGGTCGTTCGCCTGCACGTCGCCCTGCTGCTGGTTGGCCGTGGGCTGCACGGTCTGGTCCTGAGTGATGCTCTGCTGCGGCGCGACCGTGCCGTGACGGTTAGTCGGCTGCACGGTCTGGTCCTGAGTGACGGTCTGCTGCGGCGCGGTCGCCTGGGCCGTGGTCGTGTCGTCCGCGTTGGCGTCGGCCTGCTGGTCAGCCGAAGGCACAACCATCTGCTGCTGGTTGGCGGTTTGGTGCGCGGAGGCGTGGACCGTCTGCTGTTGGTCGGCGGTCTGCTGCGGTGCTGCGGGTTGCGCGGCGGCCTGGTCATCCGCGTTAGCGTCGGCCTGCTGGTCAGCTGCGGCCGCGCACGGACTGACAGTGGCCTGGCTGTCCGTGTAGCTGTTGGCCCGCGCGTTCTGGTCGGTGGCGGTTGGTGCCGGTGCGACCGTGTCTTGCTGCGCATCGGCGCACGGCGACGTCGGCAGAATCGTGACGGTGCCTTGGTCGCTTGGCGCCGCCGCAGGGTCCTGGGCTTGAGTGGGCGCGGTCTGCGAAGTGGTGACCATGTTAACGGAGCTGACCTGCGTGCTTGCATCCTGTGCGTCCGCGCCGGCGTGCGCTGCCGAGGTCGTGAGACCCAGCGTCGCGAGCCCTGCCGCGCTAGCGATGACTACCGCGGCGACCTTGCGTGACGTGTTGCGCATGTTTCCCCCTGATATGCCGGTATTTTTATGAGCCGCACTCTATTCCGTGAGTAGCGCGACCAATACACACCGTAGTTGTCGGGTTACTGTGCCGTCTGCAAACACAAAAATCGCACACCGTGTCCGAGAAAGCCGACATCTGCCCCGCGCGTTTCGCAACATAAAGCAGCCGCACCCGGTATCCGAGTGCGGCTGCTTGTTTAAGTTATGGCCCCAGGGCGACGGCCGTGCCGGTCAGCAAGAAAATGCGCGGCTTCACCCGGGGAGATTCAGGAGACAAGCCCCGCCCAGACTGGAAAAGCCCGGGCAGCGACCGTTAACCCGGCCGGCCGTATCCGACGATGCCCATCGAATCGATGGACGCGGTCGTCACGTTTTGACCCGATTGCGGTGCATGCACGATCGTGCCTTCACCGGCATACAGTCCGACGTGTGCCATGTCGTTATAGAACACCAGGTCGCCCGGTTTGAGCTGGTCGCGACTGATGCGGGCGGTCTGGCTGTATTGATCGTTGGTCTGGTGGGACAGGCTCACGCCGGCCTGCTGCCAGGCCATCATCGTGAGTCCCGAGCAGTCCCAGCTGTCGGGGCCCGCAGCGCCCCAGACATACGGCTCGCCGATTTGCCCGTAGGCGAATTCGACAACAGCCGCTGCGTCGCCGGATGGGGGCGGCACGGGGCCGTTGCTCCCGTCTGGCTGTCCGAGCTCTGCTTGTTGCTCCTCGAGGTCGGCGACTTCGGCTTCGATCTTGTCTTTCTTCTTGCCGAGCTTCTTCTTAGTCGCCTTCTGCTCGTCCTTGAGTTCGCCGAGCACCGACTCCTCTGAGTCGAGGGTCTTGACCGCTTCGGAGTAGCTTTCGATGTCGGCCGCTTGCGAACTGCTGATGGCGCCGAGCATGGTCAAGCGGTCGAGCGCAGCGTCGGGTGAGCCTGCCATGAGCGTGGCAGGTTGCGTGCCGGTGGTGTACTCGTTGACCGCGATCGAGCTGACGACCTTGCGTGATTCCTCGGCCTTCTTCTCAAGATCGGGGAGCTGCTTTTCGATGTCCTCGATCTTTTCCTCGGTTTCTTCGAGGTCGGCCTTGGCTTCCTTGTATTTCTCGACGACCTTCTCGAGTTCTTGCGCCTTCTCGTCCAGCTCCTTCTGAATCTCATCAGTGGAGGGTTCGGCGTAGGCAGTCGAGGGCATGATGCTTGTCAGCAGCACAGCAGCAACCGCTGTAGCGATGACGGCGTAGCGCTTTTTCACCGGGAGGTGAGCTCCTTCTTCCGAGCCGCCTACCGGGTTAGCTGACGGGTTCGGGCGGGAAGAAGCTTCGCATCATTGCTGTTAGCTGCGAAGATGCGCCCTACCATCCCCCATATTGGTGGGATGGATTCACCCCGGGATCCTGGGTCCCCGGTCCACGGTTTGTGGTTCGGCGGGTTGTCCGGCGCCGCCGGGAGTGGCGGACGAGGGTCCGGGAACAACATCGACTAAGCCTAGATGTCAATAGCCGTCGACAGCAAGTTTCGCAAGATACTTGTTTGGCGTGGCGCGCATGAATTCTCCATCATTTCACAGTGTGCACCGAGGTCATCACCACATGTAGATCAATGTGGATTATTCAGTGAGCAAAAGGCTTCTATCTGCGCTTTTGATCGTGGGTTTTCGTGGCATTTGTCTAGATATTGCGGAGATGAGAAAGGACTCGAGGAAGGCGCCTGTGCGCGATCTGGCATTTTGGCGCCTTTGGCCAGTCCAGTGTGCTGAAGCGGTCGCCGGTCGACGTCGTGACGGTTCAACCCCGCGCACAGACGTTCGTCAGCGTCGCCAACCTCGGCTCGAGATTCCATTGCGACACCAACTGCCGGTACTCCCGCCACCGCGACTCATCGGCCTGCGCGCCCGTGTACTGGGCACGGATCAACGTGTTCTTCGGTGTGTGCTGCGAATCGATGAACTCGATGACGTCGACTCGGTAGCCGTGGAGACGCAAGATAGCGGCACGCAACGCATCGGTGAGCACCTCGGCGAACCGTTCCCGCACAATCCCGTCTGCCAGCATCGGGCCGTAACCGGCCGGCCCCGTGGTGCCGCGAAGCTGTGAAGAAATGTCGTTGTGGCAACACGGGGCGGCGACGATGTGCCTGGCGCGAAGTTCGATCCCGCGCGCCAAAGCGTCGTCGGTGGCGGTATCGCACGCGTGCAACGCCAAAACCATGTCGACCTCGGGCAAAGGGGCCTCGGCGATCGTTCCGGCGACAAACCCCACCTCGTCGGAGCATTCGAGACGTTTTGCCAACGCACTATTGCGTTCCCGCTGGTCATCGCGAACATCGACGCCAAGGATCTGTGCCGTGCGGCCCGAGCGCGTCACATACCGGTGCAAGGCGAACGTGAGGTATGCATTGCCGCAGCCCAGGTCCGCTACCCGAAGCGGTGCATCACCGTCGGACGATTCCGGTAGGGCCGGCGCGACCGCTCGCAGGAAAGCGTCCACCTGGCGCCGCTTCGACGCTTTAGCGCCGAGCACGGAGAACAACGGGTCATCGGCGGGGATGAGATGCGGCGGCGTGCGGTCGTGCTGCAGATCCCGCGTCCGTGATGCCGCCGATTCGTGGACCAATGCATCGCCCCGTTTCGTCACCCGAAGCTGCAGCGTGCGGCTGGTTGTCTCCACATGCCAGTTACCGTATGGCTCCTCCAGCAGCGTCGATAGCTCCGCGTCCGCATCGGTGAAATCGATGTTCGACACCTGCGGACGTTTGCCGTCGAAACGAGAAATCTGCAAGGCAATTCCGGTCTTCAACGCGACCGGGCGCAGCTGTGTCTTCTCCCACCGGGGACGCTGACCCCGGCGACGTCCCGATGCGACGGCACGCACGAGCCCGTCACTGTCGGTCAGTAGGTCGCGTACGCGCGCCAGGGCGGAATTGAGCGATTCAGTCATCGTTGACCAAACTAAGGCGTCACGCAAAGCCGCGAGTGCCCAGGTCAGTCGCTTCCGCGGCGCAAGTGAGCACGGCAGCGGCGAAGCCCGCGGCCATGGTCGGCCGACGACGCAACGCGGCATATCCTTGGGTGACGCTAAGAGAGGTGAACAGTGCCACGAGACGACCGACGCGAAGTCGCCTTCGACGACGAACCGCAGATCCTTCCGGACCAGACTCGGGACGACACCCCGACGGGGTGGGGCGACGAGAACCGTTACTCGCGCGACGACAATGACGAACGCCTGCTTGCCGAACGTCCCCCACACTGGGATTGAGGCGCCTTCACCGGCGTCGGTGCGCAAGAAGTTCGGCTTTCTTCGATAAATATCTGTGTGTAAGGAGCCCGTTCGTGCAATTGGGCCGGTTCCGCGGTAATTTTGGGTTATGAGCGATCCCACATATGGCTCCGGGCGGGCCCGGCCCGACATGCCTTCCTCTTCGACGAGGCGGATGCCCTCGCAGGACTCTTACTATCAAGAGCCACCACAGCAGCGCGAACCCGAACGACCTGAGGTTTTGCGGGTGAGCGCCGGCCGTGTGTGGGCCGGCGGTATCGGTGCCGCCGTCGTGGTCGCGTTGGTCCTTGTCGTTGGCATCATGCTGGTGCGCGGAATCCTCGGTATTCCGGTCCTGTCGCCAGAAGGCGAGGGTACGTACGGGTCGGCGTCGACGACCACGTTCGCTGTCGCCGGTGCGATCATCGCGATTCTTGCGACCGGTCTGCTGCACGGTTTGTTGTTGTTCATGCCGAACCCGGTGCAGTTCTTCTACTGGATTTGCGGTCTGATCACCGCCGTGGCCGTGTTGTTGCCGTTCACTTTTGGCGCGGAAATGCCCGCCCAGATTGCGACGGCCGCGATTGACCTGGTCGCCGGGATTGCGCTGATGGCCGTTTTGGGTTCTATCGGCACTTCGGCGCTCACGGATCTTCGCGAACGCCAGCAACAGCAGCAATGGCAGCAACAGCAGCAGTGGCGTAATCAGCACTGGCGTTAAGCTCAAATCGCGTGAATGGCCTGGCACCATGTGCCAGGCCATTTTTTGCTTGTGGTGGATATCACGATCAGGTGTAACCATTGCGTGTAGCCACAACGAAGAAGGTGTTCGGAATGCTCAATCTTGCCGTCATGTTGGAAGATTCGGCCCGCAACGAGCCGGACCGCGATGCGATCGTTTCGGGAAGTCAGCGACTGACGTACCGGCAGGTGGAGTCCCAGGCCGCCGCCGTGGCGCAGGCGTTGGCGGCCAAGGGGATCGGCAGGGGCGACCGCGTTGCATTGTCTTGCCCGAACCTGCCGTACTTTCCGATTGTCTATTACGGAATAGTGAAGTCGGGCGCGGCAGTCGTGCCCCTGAACGTGTTGCTCACGGACCGCGAAATCGAGTACTACCTCGCCGATTCGCAGGCCAAAGCGTATTTCTGCTTCGCCGGCACCCCCGAGTTGCCGATGGGCGAACGCGGCCACGCCGCATACGCCAGGACAGAAACCTGTGAACACTTCGTCGTCATGCCGGCCGACCCGAGCCATGGCGCGGGCTTCGACGACGCGCAGACACTCGCACAACTGACCGAGCGGTACTCCGGCGAATTCGGTGCTGTGCCGACCCGGGAAACAGATACCGCTGTCGTGCTCTACACCAGCGGCACCACCGGTCAACCAAAAGGCGCCGAACTGTCGCACAGCAACATGGTGCAAAACGCGCAGATCTGTAAAGGCATCCTGGAGTCGGCCGCCGACGACGTGCATCTGGTGGCGCTACCGCTCTTCCATTCATTTGGGCAAACCGTAAACATGAACGCGGCGTTCCAGTCGGCGGGGACGTTGGTGCTTCTGCCGCGTTTCGACCCCGACTCTGCTCTGGGCGCGATGCAATCCGAGAAGGTAACCGTGTTCGCGGGAGTGCCGACGATGTATTGGGCGCTGCTGAACCACCCTAACGCTGACTCCTACGATCTCAAATCCATAGCCTCCACTTTGCGCCGCGCCGTATGCGGCGGTTCGGCGCTGCCGCGCGAGGTCATGCTCGGATTCGAGCATCGGTTCGAGGTGCCGATCCTCGAGGGTTATGGGCTGTCCGAATCCAGTCCTGTCGCGACCTTCAGCCGCATCGACCGGCCGCGGCGTGTCGGCTCGATCGGTTTCCCCGTGTGGGGAACCGAGGCCAAGATCATGACCACTGAGGGCCGAGAAGCCGACATCGATGAACCCGGCGAGGTGTGGCTCAAGGGGCACCACATCATGACCGGATATTTGAATCGGCCGGAAGAAACCGCCGCCGTCATCGACTCGGAGGGCTGGTTCAGAACCGGTGATATCGGTACCAAAGACAAGGACGGATACTTCTACATTGTCGACCGTCTTAAAGAGATGGTTATTCGAAACGGCCTCAACGTCTACCCGCGGGAAGTCGAAGAAGTCATGTTGACTCATCCTGACGTCAGCCTCGTGGCGGTCATCGGTGTGCCTAACGACCAGTACGGCGAAGAAATCAAGGCGTACGTGATCCGTAAACCCGATTCCGTGCTCCGTGAGGACGCACTGATCGATTGGTGTCGGGAAAACATGGCCGCGTACAAGCATCCGCGCATTGTGGAATTCAGACAGGAGCTCCCGATGACAGCGACCGGCAAGATCCTGAAGCGGGAACTCATGGCGGAATAGCGAGCGCGGTCCATTAAGTCCTGGGTGGATACCGGCCGCCGCGCGTCACCACGGTATCGTTTCGGTATGGATTCTGTGACGCCGTCGAGTCCGAGCGAGGAACACGACGCAACGTCCGCGGACAGTTTTGCGCCCAAGGCAGGGGCCGCGGAAACCGCGGGCGATTCCGTGTCCCACCCGTCGGGGCCGCTGTCGACGCCGCAGGTCGCCGAGTTCATAGCGACGGCGGCCGCCTCGGGGATCATCGGCAACCTTGCGTACGACCTCATCAAGCCCGCCGTCGTCGATCTCGTTCGGCGGCAAGGCTTTTTCGTGCGCCGGAAACAGAAAACGCGGCTCGAAGCGATCGCGCGCGAAGCCGTCGTGCGCCGGTGTAGCGACGTCGGTGTGCCATGTTTCGATCTTGACCGCGCGCGCTACTACCACCGACGCAGCAACGGGCACCGTCATGTGCAGATACGCACCTCCAGCGGCGAAACCGCCGAGGTTCGGATCCCCGACACTTTGGCGGCCAAGGACGTCCCCGGCGAGAAAGTGAAAGTCACCTTGTACACCCGCGGCAGGGCTTGACGGATACGTTGGCGGTGCCTTCGTCGTCAAGAAGTAGGAGCACCGATGCCGCAAGTCGCCCGCGCTCGTCAGCGCGCCCTCGTAACCGCCGCCGGACCCACTGGGGCACACAACGCGATAACGGATGTCGCGGGTGTATCCGTTGGGCACGAAACCGTGCAGCGGCCACCGGACATCCACACTGGCGTGACCGCGATCCTCGCGGGCGACGCGAACCCGAAAGCGCCCGTCAGCGCGGGCGTGTATGCCGGTAATGGCTACGGCAAACTCATCGGAGCCACACAAATCGCCGAACTGGGGCAACTGGAATCCCCGATCGTGTTGACCGCGACCCTGTCGGCTTTCCGTGTTGCCGACGCCGTCGTCAGCTGGATGCTGCAACGCGACGACTGCCGGGACGTGCGCAGTTTCAACCCGGTCGTTGGGGAATGCAATGACGGCAAGCTCAGCGATATCCGGGCACGGCCGATAGACGAAAGCCACGTCGCTGCGGCACTTGCCAACGCCGCAACGGGGCCGGTCCCGCAAGGGAACGTCGGAGCCGGCACCGGGATGATCGCCCTCGGTTTCAAGGGTGGCATCGGAACGTCCTCGCGCATCGTGACCGTTGCGGACACGCAGTTCACTGTGGGCGCGTTGGTGCAGGCGAATTTTGGTGGTGTTCTGCGAGTCAAGGGCGGTGAGGTGCCGTCTGCGTGGCAATGTCAGCCCGATGTCGGGTCGTGCATGGTCGTGGTCGCTACGGATGCGCCGCTGGACGGGCGCCAGTTGTCCCGGGTTGCGCGGCGCGGAGTGTTCGGGCTCGGCCGCGCCGGTGCCTCCTATTCGCATGGAAGCGGGGACTACGGCCTGGCGGTTTCAGTCACCTCGACAGCGACGGTGTTGGGCGAAACCGACCTAGACCCGATTTTCCTAGCCACTTTGGATTGTGTCGAGGAGTCCGTCCTGGATGCGCTGTGCGCAGCCGAGGAGGTTACCGGCTTCAACGGCTTGACCGTTCCGGCTCTCTCGGATCAGTTGTGAACGGGGTCGTATTGCCTTAAATGGCCCCTCGCCAGGGGATTTTTTCCGCCATCCGAACGAAAGAATCTCTAATATAAATCTGACTACTTCGATGCCCGATCGATGCCCGAGTTCATCCGGAGTGCCCCATGCCCGAAAATGCCGTGCCCGAACGATCCGATCAACGCGCCGTCAGCCCATGGGCGCGTCCCATAAAACGCAAAACCTTCCTGAAAGCGATGGCCGGAACCGTCGGTGCAGGAATGGCCGCCGCGGCTGCCGGACCCGCGTTCGCCGACGTGCTGCCCGGTCCCGCCGACGCAGGCAAGCTCCAGCCGCAAGCGCTCGAGGTCACGAAAATTGCCGACCTCAGCGGCCCCGGCATCACCACCAGATTCAGGATGGAAGCCACCGACCTCGGAATCCCAGTGAGGACCCCGGACGGGCGCACCATGTATGTCTTCGGTGACACGTTCGAAGCCGCGCACGTCGGCGGAGGATTCTGGCGGTCCCCGGTGGCGCTGTACTCGTCCACGACCGACCTCAACAGCGGGGTGAAATGGGACAGTGCTTTCGGCGGCGATACCGCGCAGCAGCTGTGGTTCTATGAGCACGACAACCCTGTCTTTTCGACGGTGCTTCCCAGCGACGTGATCACCATAGGCAACACCATGTACCTACATGTGATGGTGAACAAGGGACTCGGCAACGTCGTGTGGACCGAGATCTGGCGGTCCGACGACAGCGGTGCCACCTGGGTCCATACCGGAGCAAAGTTCCCCGGGGAACATGCAGGCGGCCGGTTCCAGCTGTTGACGTGGGATCACGATGGTGAATACGTCTACGTCTACTCGACCCGTTTCAACCGTGCCGAGCCCATCATCATGCACCGGGTGCCGGTGGCGGCAATCGCGGACCCTGCGGCGTATGAGCCCTGGGGTTACGCCAACGGGGCCTGGGCCTGGGGCAACCCGCCAACGCCGATACTGTCGGGCCGTTTCGGGGAAATGTCGCTGCGCCGGCTCGACGACGGTGTGTGGATGCTGACCTGGTTCAACGCCGGTAACTACCGTATCGACGGCATGGTGATGGACTCACCCGTGACCGACCTCTACGCCGCGCACAAAGAAACCCTGATCTGGGGCGGAGCGTGGGGGAGCGAAGACGATTCCCACGTCGCGCAGCTATACGGCGGCTACATCATTCCTGGATCTACTGTGGATGACATCCATTTGTCGGTCAGCCAATGGAACACCGAAGTCGGCTGGCCGTACCGGGTGATGCAGCACCGGATTCGCGGGTTCGGCGGCTGACCGCCAGGACTCGGCGCGAACCCGAGAGTTCGCGCGTCAGGGGCGCTTACGGTGAGGGTTGGCGCCCCTGACGTCATGTTCGTAACTTCTGCCGACAGCGGTGGGGGCCCGCGTTACGACGTTTTACGCGGGAGCAGCGTATAGAAGTCGTCGATCGTGCCGCGGTCAGCTCCCGCGACCGTGACGCTTTCCTCCCCGTACACCAGCGTGACGTTGGGGCGGCTGTCGATGTGGCGCGAACGCTGGAAATTCTGTATCGCCAACGTCAAGCTCCACAACGCGTAGGCGGTTTCGACCTCGGCGACGATCGCGCCCGAATCGTGTCGGTCGACGTCTATCTTGCGCGCGTTCGGGTCGTCGCCCAGCCACTCGTACAGCTTCGGATCATCACGGTCGGTTTCAATGGTGATGTTCGTCATCACGCCTCCGAAAAGGTGATCGGCAACCCCAGCACTGTGCCGAGACTTCACAACAAGGTAGGCATAGACGATATGCGATGCACTAAAGGCGCTGTATGCGGCACGACCGTGAAGAAAAGAAGGCTCGGTGACGGTGCATAACACCATCACCGAGCCAATCTGCGGGCTGGGGGCAGCCCCGCAGCCGAATGAAGTCTGACGCGTCGTCGGCGATCGGTCGGCGGCCCGATCCGGGCGCACGCCAACGAAGCCGCACCACTATCGCATGCCGAAATGCGGAGGTCAACAGGGGGCGGGAATCGGATTGGTTCGGTCACGCGCTGGCATGGCAACCGAACCAAAACGCCACCGAAGGTCGCTGTGTGGTCGCTGATTGTGTTGCTGGATCTCTATTTTCGCATGTTACGGACATGTAGGAATCGGGCGTTTTGGGTATGTCAGTAGCTTCTTGCAGAACCGGCCGTGGCTACGCCTACGGTCCTTTGCGGAGGCTAGCGGGGAAGAGCGGTGTTCTCCCATAGGGGCTGTCCAGCTGGAGGTGGTGTCGGCCGGCGGCGCTATCGGCAGCACCGAAGACGAGTGTTGTCGTCAGTGGAATGAACTGACGGGTGGGTGGCCCGCCGAGGGGCAGTCGGTTCGCCACGATCACTCGTGTGGCCACAAAAACGCCTGTGCGAGCCCACCCCTCGGGCCCGCACAGGCGAGACGCTTCGCTTAACAGCCGCGCAGGCTCGGACGCAGGTACTCCTCGACCTTGTCGATCGACACCCGCTCCTGCCGCATAGTGTCGCGCTCGCGGATGGTCACGGCATTATCGCTCAAAGTGTCGAAGTCGACGGTGATGCAAAACGGCGTACCGATCTCGTCCTGGCGGCGGTAGCGGCGGCCGATCGCTTGCGCGTCATCGAAATCGATGTTCCAGCTTTCCCGCAGTTCAGCCGCAAGGTCGCGTGCCTTCGGTGAAAGGTCGGCGCTACGTGACAGCGGTAGAACGGCCGCCTTCACCGGCGCCAGACGCGGATCGAGACGCAAGACGGTGCGCTTATCGACGCCGCCTTTCGCGTTGGGCGCTTCATCTTCTGCGTACGCGTCCGTCAAGAACGCCATGATGCTGCGGCCGACGCCTCCGGACGGTTCGATCACGTACGGGACGTAACGTTCGCCCGAAGCCTGGTCGAAGTAACCGAGTTTCTCGCCGGAGAATTTGCTGTGCTCGGAAAGGTCGAAGTCGGTGCGGTTGGCGATGCCTTCCAGCTCGCCCCATTCGCTGCCGGTGAAGCCGAAGCGGTACTCGATGTCGACTGTCCGTTTGGAATAGTGGGACAGTTTTTCTTGCGGGTGTTCGAAGTGACGCAGATTATCCGGGTTGATACCGAGGTCCGTGTACCACTTGGTGCGTTCATCGATCCAATACTGGTGCCATTCCTCGTCCTCGCCCGGCTTAACGAAGAACTCGACTTCCATCTGCTCGAATTCGCGGGTACGGAAAATGAAGTTGCCCGGAGTGATCTCGTTGCGGAACGATTTGCCGATCTGAGCGATACCGAACGGTGGTTTCTTTCGCGACGTTTGCAGAACGTTTTGGAAGTTCAGGAAAATGCCCTGGGCCGTCTCGGGCCGCAGGTAATGCAGACCGGAAGCGTCCTCGACCGCGCCGAGGAACGTCTTGAGCATCATCTGGAAATCGCGTGGCTCGGCCCATTCCCCGCGGGTGCCGCAGTGCGGACAAGCGAGTTCGGCGAGCGGGATCGAGTCTGGGTCGACGTCGCCGCGCTTCTTTGCCGCGGCCGCTTCCTGAAGATGGTCGACGCGGTGACGCTTATGGCACGACAGGCATTCCGTCAACGGGTCCGTGAAGGTGTCCAGGTGGCCGGAAGCCTGCCACGTCTTCGTCGGCAGGATGATGGACGAGTCGATACCGACCGTGTCGTCGCGACGCGTGACCATGGCTTTCCACCACTGGCGGCGGAGATTTTCTTTCATTTCTACGCCCAGGGGACCGTAGTCCCACGCCGAGCGGGTTCCGCCGTAAATCTCGCCACACGGATACACGAAACCTCGACGTTTACACAAGGTCGAGACGGCATCGACAGTGGATTTGGCGGCCATGCGGATTCTCCTTGTAACCGTGATGGATCCTGAACAGGAATGATGAGCGGCAAGGATATCAGGCACCCGGGTTCGCCTATCTGGGGAAATGACCTCGCGTGAGCTGAGAGGGAGCGCCGGCACCGGACGCGCCGCCAGCTGTGGACCGTTGAGCCGTGCCGGGTGTGGTGCCATGTTACGGACATATTGCTATGGCCCCATTTAGACGCCCACGAAAAAAGCCCGCCCACCGACGGTGGACGGGCTTTTTCCAATATGAATCGTGGGCCCCCCGGGACTCGAACCCGGAACCTACGGATTAAAAGTCCGCAGCTCTACCAATTGAGCTAAGAGCCCGCGACTGTCGCATACTACCGTTCGGCTCCTCGCCGCTTGCACGGAGTCCGCCGTTACGACGATCCCGTAACGGCAGGCTCAACGACCACGCTGGTCAGTTCCGGGTTGATCAGGCATGTTCGTAACATGCCCCCACCTCAACCTCACGGCCGCTGCCACGTGCATACGCAAGCTTCGTTGCCTTCGGCGTCACCCAGCAACCAGAATTCCGGTGCTTGAGCGTCGTTGATGAGGTGTCCGCCCGCCGCCAACGCCGCGTCGACACGATCCTCAGCGACATCGTGGGGGACGTGAACGTCCAGGTGGATCCGGTTGCGTTGCGGTCGCGGCGCGTCCATCTGCTGGAACCACACGGCGGGCTGAATGTCGTTCGGGTCGACGATGGTGAGGTCGCTGATCTGCTTGTACCCCAGGACGGCTTTCCAAAACGGCATGACGGCCGGGATGTCGATCGCGTCGATGGCGATTTCCACAATGCGCGGTTTCGTGATGTCGACAGTGAGGTTCAGCTGCGCGGCGACCTGCGAGATCTGGTTCGCCAGGTCGATGTCGCGTTGCGTCAGTTCACCGACGTCGTGACTGAGCAGGCTCACATGCACCGAGCCGTAACGCAGCTCGATCTCCGGGTGGTGGTCCGCGGCTTCTGCCAGCTCCGTGATGGCGGCGACGAATTCAGCTCCGGACAAGAAGTCGCCGGTCATGAAGGTGGCGCGCAGTTTCGGTTCGACGATCCGCCAGCCTTCGACAGCTGCCTGAACGTCGTTGAGTTGCAGTTCGCTCATGGCGGTCACGTTACCGACGGTCGAACACGTGCGCGGGTTCGTTCAACATTCGCGGCGCTTCGCATCTGCCAGCTAAAGCTTGCACATACGTGTTCACTATGTGAGTTGACCGTTTCGTCGAAATTGTCTGGCGACTATTGTGTTTCAGTCTTTGTCGGCCCGCGACGGAGACTGGCATAAGCGGAGGCTAACGATATGGCAGTGGACGAGAAACTCGCGAGCGTATATGCGGATGTGTTGGAACGTAACCCTGGTGAACACGAATTTCACCAGGCGGTGCGGGAGGTTTTGGAGAGCATCGGGCCTGCCGTCGCGAAGCACCCGCAGTACGTGGACGCGAAAATCGTGCCGCGTATTTGTGAGCCCGAACGCCAGATCATCTTCCGGGTCCCGTGGGAGGACGACGACGGAAACATACACATCAACCGCGCGTTCCGGGTCGAATTCAACAGCGCCTTGGGGCCATTCAAAGGCGGTCTGCGTTTCCATCCTTCGGTCCTTCTGGGCACGATCAAGTTTCTCGGTTTCGAGCAGGTTTTCAAGAATGCGCTGACAGGGCTGCCGATCGGTGGCGGCAAGGGTGGCTCTGATTTCGACCCGAAGGGCCGGTCGGACCGGGAGATCATGCGGTTTTGTCAAAGCTTCATGACGGAACTTCACCGTCATATCGGCGAATACACCGATGTTCCGGCGGGAGACACGGGGGTGGGGACGCGCGAGGTCGGCTACCTCTTCGGCCAGTACAAACGCATCACGAATCGTTACGAATCCGGCGTCTTGACAGGCAAGGGCCTTATTTACGGCGGGGCCCAGATCCGCACCGAAGCCACCGGTTACGGCACGGCGGTCTTCGCTAACGAGATGCTGCTGTCCAGAGGCAGCAGCCTCGATGGCAAAACCGTGACTGTGTCCGGTTCCGGCAACGTCGCGATCTATGCCATGGAGAAAGCGCGGCAACTGGGGGCGCATGTCGTGGCCTGTTCGGATTCGTCGGGTTCGATCTACGACAAGGACGGGATCGACATCGAGCTCGTCAAGGAGCTCAAAGAGGTGTGGCGGGCACGCATCGACCAATACGTGGCGACACGGACGAAAGCGCGGTTCGAACCGGGAGCCCAGGTGTGGGGGATCCCGTGCGATGTGGCGATGCCGTGCGCAACCCAAAACGAGCTCACCGGTAAGGACGCCCACCGTCTCATCAAGAACGGTTGTGTCGCAGTCGCCGAAGGAGCGAACATGCCGACGACACCGGAGGGGGTGCAGGCTTTCCTCGACGCCGGGGTCGCTTTCGGGCCCGGTAAGGCCGCCAACGCGGGCGGTGTCGCTACATCGGCGTTGGAGATGCAGCAGAACGCGTCCCGAGACTCGTGGTCGTTCAGGCATTCGCAGCAGCGGCTCGAGGAGATCATGCGGGGTATTCATGCGCGCTGTTTGGAGACGGCGGACGAATACGGGATGCCCGGAAACTACGTTGCGGGCGCCAACATCGCCGCCTATACGCGCGTCGCCGACGCGATGTTGGCGTTGGGCCTGATTTAGGCCCGGATGAGTCCATGTAGTTCGGTGACTTGCTGAGCACGCCGTCGGGGTCGGCGGCGCGGATGAGTAGGGACTTGAGTCATGCAGCGAGACCAGATCAACATCGGCGCATTCGAGGCCGTTGATATCCGCGCGGGCACTGTCGTTGCCGCCGAGGAGTTCCCGAAGGCACGCAAGCCCGCCTTTAAGCTGTGGATCGATTTCGGACCGCTCGGCCGGAAACGTTCCAGCGCCCAACTCACTCAGCTGTACACAACGGATGACCTGCTGGGGCGGCAGGTAGCGGCTGTGGTCAACTTTCCGCCGCGTCAGATCGCTGACTTCCTCTCGGAAGTGCTCGTTTTGGGCATGCCGGACGCCGACGCAGCCGTCGTGCTCGTGTCACCGGAACGCGGCGTGCCGGATGGCGCCCGATTGTTTTGATCAGGCCGGGTCGCGGTAGAACTCGGCCCGCCAGCGCGGTGAGTGCGGGTCGTCTTCGTGGAGCAGATCGATCACGACCGGCCGAAGACCGTCCACTGTGAAAGAGTTCATTTCTTCCCGTTTCACCGGCCACGGTGGCCCGTCATACGTGACGCCCTCAACCAGGGCACGCACGAAAGCGATGAGCGTGCCGCCGGGAGCGACGAAACGGCCTATGTTGACGATCGCTTCATGCCGGGGAGGTTCCGGCAACGCTTGGACCGTCATGCTTTCCACGACAAGGTCGAAAGCTCCGAGCCAGTGTTTCGGAGGCTTCAGCAGGTCCGCGACCATGTATTCGACGGTCGAATCCGGGTAGCGGCGTTTGGCCGCGTCGATCGCCGTCGGGGACAGGTCGAACGCGACGGTGTCGAAACCCAACGAGGCGATGTATTCGCTGTCACGTCCGAGCCCGCACCCGACGACGAGGGCGCGGCGTCCGGCACCGGTGATGCCGTGTTCATCGACCCATTCGGGTAGCGGTTTCGTGGGCGTGTCGGTGTCCCACGGTATTTCGGCTTCGCCTCGGGCCGCCGCTGCATACAGGGGCTCGAACCAACCGGTCGGGTCGTTGTTTCTCAACGCTTCTGCGGCGAATTGGCTGGGACCGTTGGCCATCGAGACCCTCCCGAAGCGGTCTGTGCGGCGGTGAGTATGACCGTGTCACCGTACGGTGAAGCGATAGTCGTCCGCAATCAGACAAACGATCGACGTTGCCGCGGTCCGGATACGCGGTGTGAGTATTGCGCCGTGACATGGGCAGCCCCGGGGCCAACTTCGCGGGCTGCGGGGCTGCCTCATTTATCGCCTTGCTCAACCGCAGTGGCTCAGCGGGATCGACCCGGTCCCGACCGTGCCGTCTTCAGCCGCGATCGAGCCGTCGACTTTCACGCAGGTGCCTTTCGCGTCGAGTTTCACTGGGCCGGCGTAGTGCGCGAAGGCGCCTTTATCGCTGACGTTGTCACCGCTTTCAGCCGCGAGGGTGACTGCGGTCTGGGTTTCGACTCCGGCGGCGGTGGTCTTGATGGTCACGGCGCAGTTCTGCTCGGCATCGTTGCTCCACAGCATGTAGACCTGACCGAGTTCGGTCCCGCTTTCGGTGGTAACCGCCTCACGCTCCTGAATAGAGTAATCCTGACCGCAAATCTCGACCGGGTTGTAACGGTTGGTCTTGGATGCGTTGTCCCACAGTCCTTGCGCGGCCGCGTCCGTCATGTGGTCCAGGGCTTGAGCGTTGATGTTGTCCGGATACGTGTCGCACGCGGTGTGGTAGCAGGGGTCGTAAGGTTTGCCGGCTTCGCCACCCCATTTGTCCGCTTGCTCTTGAGTTTTCGATTCGCCGTAACCTGTCGTCAGCAATGTGGACTCGACACCGGCGTCGGTGAACGGTCCGTTATCGCTGCAGCAATCGGTGAATTCTTCGGCCGGTTTATCGATGGAGTCGAAGTGGTCGACCATGGCCACGGCCGTCGGGCTGGACATGTTATCTATGAAATAGCCCGCGTTCGTGCCCGCGACCATGTCGAGGTTGATGTAGCCGGCGATGTCGTCGACGCCGGTGTTGTCGATGTAGTGCTTGGAACCGTGCATTCCGAGTTCTTCTTCCGCCCACCACGCGAAACGCATGTGGTTTTTCAACTCGGGGTTGTTTTCGGCGACAGTGAGCGCGATCTGAAGCACCGCAGCGGATCCGGATCCGTTGTCGTCGATGCCTGGGCCATCGGCGACACTGTCGAGATGGCCGCCGATCATGATCGTGTTGTCGGTCTCGCCTCCGGGCCAGTCGGCGATGACGTTCTCGTCTTCGCTGTTGTCGCAGGAACCGCATGTTTGCCGGGTGACGTTGAAGCCCGCATCATCCAGCGTCTTAGCGACATAGTCGGCGGAAGCTTGGTACCCGGACGTGCCCGCGGCGCGGTTACCGCCGTTGTCGTCGGCAATTGTTTGGAACTTTTGGAGGTGGTGTTTTACGCCGTCGACGTTAATATCCGGCGCATTGTTTGTGGAGTGATCCTGGCTTTGGGACTCTTCTGTGGACTCTTTTGGGCTGGCGTGGGCCGTTAGCGAGACCGTGGCGACACCGACAGCCAGGGTAGCCGCGCTGGCAATCGCGACCACTGCTCGGGTCTTGGACATCTTCAGCTCCTAACCGTTCCGGCGTGAGGGGACCGGAACGACTAGAAGCCTACCGATGTATTCCAGATTATGGCATATATGAAATCAATGATATCCATAATCGTGGATCAGATGTGGAAATGCGATACACGCGGCCTCATGTGAATTATGGGAATTTTCCAACTCTGTATCAGTGCGCAGTCCACGGTGGTGTAGCAAGCGCTTAGCGCTCGCCATGACTGGGCTGATGCGGTTCGGGACTGACGCAATAACATCCGACCTGATCGGGGGTGTTGCCCTCAATGTCTCGGGCGTCTCGTCGACGAGTGATAACGGTCGATTCATAGCAAAATGCACCAATGGGTATTGACCGAAAAATGTGGCATTCGGCCGCATGCCCTGTCAATAAGTAGGCCCTGTCGTTCTACTTTGCGTGGGTCGTTTCCAGTTCCGTTCGTTGTTCGAGTCCCGAGCGGAGCCGGAGCCGCACGCAAATATGTAGCGGACGCAGGCGGTGACCAAAATAATTTTGAGTGGATGATGATGCGAAACGCGTCGAAAACCGGTGAGCTACTCCGGTTCCAGCTCAAGTAGCCGCATTCGTCCTCGGCGGAGCTGCCGTCCTCGACATCCCCGCCATCCTCGGTCGAATCCCATTTGCGGCGACCGCGATCGAACCCGTGTGCAGCGGGTCCGACCTCGCGCGCCTCCCGATCCCTCGAGTCCTAGCCACGGCTTCGTCCGTCTGCAGGCGAGACTGTGGAGGATTACCGCACTCTCGGATCGTCATCGGCGGCTGGGTAATCGGGCTCGCGTCCTCAAGAGGCGTTGCGCGTGATCCTCGGGGGGCGATGGTCCGGTCCTAGCTTCCGATTGCCGTGCTGGCGATCCCGCAGCCCACGCAGACTATGGAGCAAATTCCGATGGCCGAACCCACGCGAATTAGGGAGTACATCGTGTCGCTGGGCTCGTTGGCTTCCGGGTCTTTGAATCTCCAGCCCTGGGTTTGCATCCACAAAGACCTAGGGGAGATGACTCCCCACACCAGGGCAACCGATATCGCCGTAAGCCCGATGGCGCCGGAAATTATCCCTTTATCGTCCACAAAGAATCCCTCGTTTGTGATCCGTGTCTAGCTTCAACCGATGCGCATCGGTTCTCAACGTGTAAGGCAAGTGAAACATGTGCACATGGTTGCCGGGCGAATGGTAGCCCGATCCCGCGTCCTCCACCTTGTGAAGGCGACAGTGAACTGGGGGTTACGCCCGAGCATGTACGAATGTCCAACATGCCCGTACGGGTACAGGCGCCCCGTGGTATAACAAAAAGGACTGACGCGATCGTATGTGCGCGAAGGCAAGGGGCTGCCGCGCTACTCCGGTTCCGGGCTCAGGTAGTCGCATTCGTCCTCGGCAGAGTTGCCGCCCTCGACATCCCAGTCATCCTCGGTCGAGTCCCAGGGATCATCGCTGGAGTCCCAAGGGTCATTGTTCGATAGTGGATCGTCCGTGTCGCTGTCCCACGGCTCGTCGCTTTCATCGTCACTGAGCCAGTCATCCTCGTGCTCTTCGAGGCAGGCCTCATACTCCTGCTCTTCCTCGGTGGTACCGCTGGCTATGTTTCCGATGTCCATGATGAAGCAAGCCGTGCACAGCAGTACCAGGATCGAAATGATGCCACTCACGCGCATGGTCGTGAAAGCGGCCTCACTGGGCTCGTTCGCCTCGGGATTCTTGTATTGCCAGGCTTGGGTGGATCGCCACATGCCCTCGGGCGAAATTACTCCCCACATCAGGAAAGCCACTGCTCCGAATAGGAATATAACGACGCATCCGATTAGTGTGTCGTCCATGAGGTCCTCCGAGTTAGTCCGTGTCGAGAAGCATTGGGCCGCTTCAGTCGTCGCCGCGGATCATAGCATTAGTTCATGCGCAAATAGACACTGGACGATTTCTGGGGCAATCAGGACGGACGAGTCCGTCGGCCCATCGCCGATGGGGGTGTGCCGAATTTGTGTAGTTCGGAATAGGCAAGGCCTGTGTGATCAGTCCGCGGACGGGCTTTGATCCTCGCACCAATCCTCAGCGGACAACAGGCCTTCGTCGTCATCGTTGCGCTGCAGGCATTCCTCATACGATTCGCGTTGGTTGCCCTCTTCAATCTCGGGCAACACGGTGGTGGTCATGTAGACGCCCCCGCAAATGACGATCACGAGCCCGACTATTGAAGCCACACGCGAAAACGCGAAAGCGGCTTCACTGGGCTCGTTGGCTTCGGGGTTCTTGAACTGCCAGGACTGCAGGGTCTGCCACATCGATCGAGGCGAGATAGCCCCCCAAAGCAGCAGACCACAGCAGAAGATCATAAACAGGGCGATGATCGTAGTCATGGTGTGACAGTCCTTCAGGTCCGGTGTAATGCCACGATACAGGTTCGCCGGGCAGACATTCACGGACGTGATCATGAACCCGGGAGCCGCAGAGTCCGCCTACCCCAAAGGCCAAGTGGTCGTTAAAGTCGCCATGTGACTGGAGTCGTGGACATCTACACCGATGGCGCATGCAAGAGCAATCCCGGCCCGGGCGGTTGGGGGGCCGTGTTGCGGTTCGGCGCCCACGAGAAAGAGATCTGTGGTGGCCAAGCCGACGAAACCACCAACAACCGGATGGAACTCACCGCCCCGAGCGAGGCGCTGGAGAGCCTGACCCGAACCTGTACGGTCCGGGTCCACACCGATAGCACCTATGTGCGCAACGGTGTAACGAAGTGGATGCCGAAGTGGAAACGCAATGGCTGGCAGACCTCGGACAAGAAGCCCGTCAAAAACGTCGACCTGTGGCAGCGCCTCGATGCGGCGATGTCGGCTCACGATGTCGAATGGTTTTGGGTCAAGGGGCATGCCGGCCACGTCGATAACGAACGGGCCGACCGGCTCGCCGCCAAAGGCTTGGAGGAGGCGTTGAGCGCGTCGTCGACGGCCTGAGATGGTGCGTCGGCGGTTCCGCGTCATGATGCGGCGGTGACTCCGATTGTGACCAGGATGAAGCCGAGGAGCTGCAGCGAGGCCCGGGCGAGCTGAAACTTGTCCCACCGACGGCGCATTGCGATGAAACCCTCCGGAGCCGTCGCCGAGTCGATCCGGCCGGTCTTGCTGTTGATCGGCACGTTGCCGATGATCGTGACTGCCAGCGCGATGCCGAGACCAGCGGCTGCGCCGATCAGCCACGGCGATGGCGTTTCGATGGCGAGGATGATCGCCAACACGGTCGCGGCGGTCATCCCGACGGGCATGAGGCGGCCGAATGTCTTTAGCAGTCCCTGTTCGAATACGAGCTGGTCGTCGGGTCGGAGTTTGCGGATGACGGGATGAACGAAAGCCGCCGATCCGAACTCGGCTGCCCCGACGAAGCCGATGACGAGGATCGCGACTGTTTCGAGCCAGCGCATGAGTTGCCCCTGTATCTAGATAGTGAAAGTATCCGTATTCGGATAGTAATGGTATCTATATTTCTCGTCAAGTTACGGATTTGCTGACGGTGTATCAAACCGAGCGCCAACCGCGAAGTGCTAACGACCAGGCCAGGCGGCCGCATGCGCATTCAGTAGACCAGGATCGGCCGCCTCTTTGACTCCCCGGAACAAAAAACGCCCTCAACGAGACATCTCGTTGAGGGCGTTTGTGCTGGTGGAAGCAATGGAGCGCTGCGGGAACAGGCGACCACGGGTTGAGAGGCTAGTTTCCGCGTGGGATCAAGGGAGTCGCGACGACTCCGATGCCGTGGATCAGACTGACGACGCACTGATCGGCGCGTCAGCGGAACCAAAGAAACGACCTCGAACACGGCTCACGGACGAGGAAGTGAACGCTATGCGAACAGCCCGAGCCCAGGGCGTGAGCGTGAACGGTCTGGCACGTCAGTTCGGAGTTCATCGGGGCACGGTATGGGCAAAGACGCGATGACGCCCGAAGACAAGGCCGGAGCCGAACCAACCTCTCTCAGCCTCTTTCGCTGCGCGTACGCTACAAGGTGGAGTTCCTAGCGACGCTCATAGATCGAGGCCCCGCCCCTTTCAGCGTTCGAAGGAGGCCCGTAGTGTCGGTATCGCGCTGGGGTGACTCCGATGTGGCGGCGGAAGATGTCGGTGGCGTGGCTGCGGCTGTTCCAGCCGACCCGCCGCACCGCCAGGGTCACCGGGATGTCTGTCTCGCGCAGGAGCCGGGCCATCTCCTCCACCCGCAGCATCGTCAGATACGTGTTCGGGGTCTTGCCGTAGGCGTCGACGAAGACGCGCACGAGTTGCTTGTCCGATAGATGCACCCGGTCGCACAGCACCGCCAGCGTCCACCGCTGAGAGACATCACTGCGCAGCAGCGCCTCGACCGCGATGGCCTCGCGGCGCACGGGCCGGAACTGTCTCCACCGGGGCACCACGGGCATCAGGTGCACACCGTTCCAGGTCGTTATCGGCGGGGGTCTGCGGGTGATGTGCGGGAAGATCGCGTCCGTCAGCAAAGAGACCAATGCTTGTATACGGAAGAAGCGTTCTGCGCCGTATCCGGTCTCTCCGAGCGCGATCAGCTCATCGAGCAGCGGAGCAAGGCGCTCTGAGCGACGCTTTCCGAGATGGATCACCTGTACCGGCTCGGGATAGATCACATTCATCGCAGCCAAGGCGCAGTGGCGGTCGGGCAGGAAGCTGCCGTGTTGCCAGAACACCAGGTCGGTCACGTAGTCGGGATCAAGATAGATCGTTGTCAACGTGACCGTGCCCTCGGGCTCCCAACCACACGGCACTCCAGCCGCGAGCAGCACCACGTCGCCCTCGGCCACGGGATGCTGCCCACGAGTCGTGACCAGAATCGCTGTTCCGGCCTGGACAGCAATGATCCTGATGCAGTCATAGACGGCTAGAGCCGACCTCGCACGGGTCGTTGAGGATCGCGCGACGATCGGCGCGTAGGAAGAACTCACCGGCAGCGACGTCATGGCATGTCCTTACCTACGCACCGTGGTGCGCTTGGCTCGCGCGACGATCTGCGTCACCGTCCAGAGCGCGACTGCGAGCAGCGCGAACACCGCGCTGGCCAGCAGCGGCCCGCGCACACCGATCATCTCGACAGCGATACCACCGACGATCGGGCCGATCATCGCTCCCACGTTCAGCGCGGCGGTGGCGAACGACCCGCCCATCGTGGGGGCCTCACGCGCCGAGGCAACGATGCGGGTGATCGCCGTGCTGCCGAGCGCGAACGACACCGCGCCTTGCACCAGCGCCAGCACCCACACCCCGGCCGGATGCCCGACGGTCAGCGCGAACAGCACCCACCCGGCCACCAGTACGGGGCCGCTGATGCTGATCACTCGTGTCCAGTGCGCATCGGCGTACTTGCCCGCGAGCATGACGCCGCCGAACGCGCCGATCCCGAACAGTGCAAGCAGCAGAGGGATCTGCGTCTCGGTGAGAGCAGCAGGACCGGAGGCGATGACGGCGAGATAGGTGAACGAGCAGAACGTGGCCGCGTTGACCAGAATCGCCAGGCCCACAGTCAGTTGGACGGGCTTGGTCCGCAACGTGCGCAGTTCTCGTACCAGCGTCCGGTCATGAGATGCCGGAGAAGACTCGCCGGGCCGTGTCGGGGTGGCGATGAGAACGGCGATCAGTGCGGGCAGGCAGACCGCGGCGATGACGCCGAGCGTGGCCCGCCACCCCAGTGCCGCCCCGATGAACGCCCCGGCCGGAACTCCGGCGATCAACGCCACGGTCGTTCCGGCGAGGATGACGGACAGGGCGCGTGCCTGACGCTCGGCAGCGACGATGCGCGAGACGGTGGACAGCGTCACGGCGAGGAACCCGGCGTTGGCCAGCGCCGCGAGAACCCGCGTCGCAAAGAGCACACCGAAATCATCGGTCAGCGCTCCGACGATGTGCACCACGATGAAGACCGCGAGAAACCCCGTGAGTGTCCACCGGGGCGAGAGCCTGCGGCTGATCGCTGCCATCGTGGGGGCTCCCACGATCATGCCGACCGCAAACGCGGAGGTCAGTAGACCGGCTTGTCCGAGCGGAACGCCCAGGTCATGGGAGATGCCGGGAAGCAGACCGGCGAGAACGAATTCAGATGTTCCCTGGGCGAACACCGCCAGGGCGAGGAGGTACAACAGAGCAGGCATGAGCCAGCCTTCCAAAAGACACGAGGTAGTGGACAGTGCGTGATGGCACTACCGGTGCTTCGGATGCGCGAGGACTCAGCGTGGCTACTCTCAGCAGGAGCGTACGGCTACGACTGCGAGGCGGGTCAGGGGCATCGTGGGCTACCGGCGTACCGGCAGCCCTACCGTGTCTGATTCAGGAGAACTCACACTCCCAGGCTAACAGGCCACGACCTCGCCCGAGAATGCCATCGCCCGCTACGGGCCGTCGCGCTGACCATCATCCTGAACTGGATGAACGTGTCGTACTGGCGATTGATCAATTGCCCAGTTCCCGGAGGGTGGTCACCGCCCCAGAGACGGCCCGCCGTGGCTGGGGCCGCGATCGGGTGTGTGGGAGGGATCGAGCTGTCGTTGTCGCTCGTTCAGGGCACGCTCGGCGGCCTCGCGCCTCGCCTGCTCGGTTGCGCGGGTTTGCTGGATGCGCTGCACCGCCTCAGCAGGTGTGAGAGCGCGTAGTGTCTCGATCTCGGCGCGGGCCTGCTGCGCGGTGCGGCTCGCGTCCTTGGCGTTCGCGTGTGGGCGAGCGTCGAGGTACGCGGTCCGGCGTTCTGCCACTGTCTCCGCGCCGAAGATGCGGGCATAGATGCGCAGGCGCGGCCACGGGCCGGGTTCCAGCGTCCTGCGCACCGCTTTCACGGCGGCGTCCTGCTGCTCGGTCGCTTCGATGACGCGCGGATCGGCGTCGATCCGAGGGCGGGTGACGCGCTCGACCCACGATGCGCTGTCCTCACTGTCCTCAGTCCACCGGGGCGGCTCACCCCACGTGCTTGTGAGCCGCTGCTCTGCGTCGTGGGCGAGGGCCTGGGCGGTGTCATGTTCGGTGGTGGCGCGGCGCTTGCCGAGCCAGCCGACCGTGCTGAGGCGGTCGCGGGCGGCTCGCCGTGCGGTGTCGGCATCGCGCCAGTCGGCCAGCGCCGCCGATGCCTGCTCAGTGAGCGGGGTAGCGACCTCGGCACGCACCTGCTCGACCTGTTCGGCTCCGGCATCACGGGCCCGTATCGCCTGCTCGCGTGTGTCGCGCTGTTGCGCGTGCAGGTCGGTGAGGGCGTCGGCAGCTTGCTGCCACAGGGCGGCCCGCTGCTCGGCGTGCTCCGCCTTGGCGGTGAGCGCGGCAATCTCGGCGTTCACGAGTTTCACCGGGCCGTTGTCGATCAGGCCGCGCACGGCCTCGGCCGCGTGCTGGGTGGCGTCGGTGAGTCCTCGGTCGGCGCGGTCACGCTCCATCGCGTCGATGAAC
>DXIM01000077.1 GCA_019112895.1 Candidatus Stackebrandtia faecavium | reverse complement strand
GACGACGAAGACGATTCTGGTCCCGGGCGCGTGGATGGGCGCGTGGATATGGGATGCCACGGTGCACGCGTTGACGGCACGCGGCCTGAACGCGGAGACCATGACGCTGCGGGGACTCGAGCCTGACGCTGAGCGCAGCCAAGTCGCGGCCATCCGACTCGAGGACCATGTCCGCCAGCTGGCCGACATAACCGCAGGACACGACGGGCCCGTGGTCCTTGTGTCGCATTCGTATTCGGCGGCCGTGACAGCGCAGGTCGCGGATCGACTCGGTGACCGGGTCGCGGGACTGATCCATATCGGCGGTTTTCTGCCCGCCGACGGCCGCTGCCTCCTCGACGATTGGGGCGACAGCGATTCGGAACGCGACCAGGAACGTGCAGACATCGCCGATGCGGGTGACCTATGGCTCCCGCCGAGCCGCGCGATGCTCGAATACGAGACCGACCTCGACGGCACAGACCGTGACTTCTTGGCCGAGAATTTCACCCCACATCCGGGTCGGACCGTTACCGACCCCGCCACGCTCGACGCGGATATCGCCACGAAGCCAACCACGTATGTAGCGCTGTCGACGCAGGGGCCGAAGACCGCTTGGGACGAAGCCCCGCGCGCCGCCCGCGAGGCTTCGACGTGGCGGCGCCAGCACATCAACAGCGGGCACTGGCCGATGTTGTCCGCCACCAACGACACGGTCACGCTGTTGTCCACCGAGATTGACCATTACGCCGGCCCGAGGTTAGGCCTTCGCGCGCCCCGTGTGTGCGCGGCCGCGCACCGTCCGCCCTCATCGTTTCGTGCGAGATTTCTGCCTGAACTCCCGGCAGATCGCACGTCCACGGCCTGGTAATTGTGTAGCCATGCAGAAGTCGGCGCGCTATGACGCGTAACACACGCACTGCGGCGGAACGCAAGAACCGCCGCGAATATCTCGGACTCCTACTGGTCTCGGGCGTGTTCACCGCGATCGGAGTCGCCATGTGGATCTCCACCGGCCAGCTCCTGGGGCTGATCTGCGCCATCTTCTTCGGTGCCTGCTTCCTAACGGGTGCAACGAAACTCCTCAACGCCCCGCCCGCTGTCGAGCAGCTGCTGATGGCTGTCGCCTGCGTAGGGTTCGCGGCTACCTGCGCGGCCATGATTTTCGCCGGAGCGTCGCCGTACATCGCGGCGGGACTCGACGTGCTCATCGTCGGTCTGGTCGGTTTCACCTTCTTCGGAGGCGGCAGCGTATTGCTACTCGTCCATCTCGTACGGCGCAAGGTACAGGGGCGTTAATCTTCCGGCCCCGAACCGTTACACCAACGTGTTCACAATCGACTAAACTCTGCCGTGCCCCCAGCTAACCCGCTGCTGTGACCGCTGTGCCCCGCATTCACCGCCGCGAACGACACGGAAGACGTCTTCATGCTCACTGACTTCGTTCGCGACCACGCTTTCACGATCGCCTGGTTCGGACTGATGGCTTTGGTCTGGTTCGGTTGGGCTCAAGAGGATCCGCCCGATAAATGGCGGCCCTGGCTCGGCGCGGGATCCGGCGCAGCCGTCCTCATTGCGGGTCCGTTCGGTTACGCGGTGGCGCTGCGCTGGAACGACGGCAGCGCTTTGGACGGGCAGGAACCACTATTCGGCCTGATCGTGCTGGCCGAGTTCGTGTTGGCCGGACTCGGTTGCCTCGTGTTGTGGCGACGGCGGCAAACCCGGTGGATGGCGTGGTGGGTGGCGCTCATAGTGGGGCTACATTTCGTCCCGCTCGCGTTTTTGCTCGATGACCTGTCGCTGATCGGTTTGAGCACGGTGCAGACCGTCGGATTGTGCGTCGTGGCGCGGAGGCTTCGCGGTTCAGCCGGTACGACCAGTCACATCGTTGGTGCGCTCATGGGCGTGACGCTGCTGGTTTTCGCGCTGTTTTCCATCGTCGTCTTCACCGTCACGGTCGGCGCGCCGTGGTGAGTCGCGGCAGCTAAACCTTCGAAAACGAGAGTCGACACCCGTAGCACGGCTGAGTTGGTTGCCTCGCAGCCCCCCGCACCGAAGCAAAGAACAGTATGCCCACAGTTCAGCATCTGACCGTCGAAGCGTGTATCGCCGCACGGTTTTACCCAGCTGGCGACACCGTCGGACCCGCGATAGTCCTGTGCCCCGGCTTCACCGGCACACAGGGCGCCGCCGCGATCGTCGCCGCCGCGCAAGCCTTCGCTAAAGCGGGTGTGCACGCGTTGACGTTCGACTACCGATCTTTCGGCGATAGCGGCGGCCAACCCCGTCAGGAGATCTCAGTATCGCGACAGCTGGCAGATATCCGTACGGTGCTGCAACATCTGCGCGGTATGCCAACAGTCGAACCGGATCGAGTGGCGCTGTGGGGCAGCTGTTTGGGCGGCGGCCACGCCGTCACGATTGCCGGCGAGGACCCACGGATTTTCGCCACCGTGGCACAGGCGCCATATAACGGTATTCCCAACGACAGCGGGAAGGAGCGGCTCGAAAACTACAAAGCATGGTTCGCGGAAGTGCGTAGGCAGCGGCACCCTCTCCGGCTCCACGTCCAAGTCGTTGCGGAGACGGCAGGATTTTCTGTGTTTACCCAAGAAGAGGTCGGTGTCAACCTCGCAGAGATCGAAGGAGACACGTGGCGCAACGAAGTTGCTGTGCGTGGACTATCCGATCTGGCCAGATACAAACCTAGCGACTCCGCCGACAGTATCCGCGGCCCGATCCTCGTGTGCGCGGGCTTGGACGATACCGCTACGCCGTACAGTACGCTGCTGCCCATCACGGATCGGGCGCCGAAAGGAACGGCATACCAATATAGCGCCACTCACTTCGGCATGTATCAAGGAAATGTTCGTAAACGTGCGTTGGCGACCCAAGTCAGGTTCGTCTTGCGTGCGTTGCGCCAACTAGGTCATGACGTGGATAAGCAGAATTAGTCCTGTATGGCTGTCCAGCGGCAGGGCAACTGGTGCTAGCTATTCACTCGCCTCTGACGTTGTGCCACGATCTACGCAGCCGGATTAGTACCCATAATCCTGTTGCTTGCCGTTTGTACCAAATGTCACCATCGTGGGCATGCGACGCCTACTCCTCGCACTACTCATCGGAAGTGCCATACTCGCCCAACCATCCACAGTAGCTGCATCCCCTGGCGGCCTCGACACCGACGCCATCGACGCCTATGTGGAGGGATACCTGGGCCGCCACGGGCTCGCTGGGGCCGAAGTCGCGGTCGTCCGAGATGGCGAAACGGTGCATACCGCCGCGTACGGCGGCAACGACGACGCGGCGACGACGACGCGAACACCGATGGCAACCGGCTCCACCGGCAAGTCGATCACCTCGTTCGCGGTTCTTCAGCTCGTGGAAGCCGGGAAAGTCGCGCTGGATGACCCCATCGTGACGCACCTGCCCGAATTTGCGTTGGACGATAAGCGCGTCAACGACATCACGGTCCGCCAAATCCTCAGTCACACTTCGGGAATGCCGAGTCCGATCATCGTGGCTCCCGCGGCCACGCTCACCGAGGGCGTCGCGCGGTTGCAGGACTGGGAACTGGCCGCCGACCCGGGCGAAAAATATCTGTACAGCAACATGAACTACCACCTCGCGGGACGCCTGGTCGAAGTCGTCAGCGGAACATCCTTCGCGTCATATCTTGAGCAGAACCTGTTCGTGCCGCTCGGCATGGACGACACGCATTCGGTCAACACCACTCGTGACGAGACGCCAGGCCTACACGGCGGCCATGTCACCGCCTACGGCTTGACGGTGCACGCCGAGGAGATGGAGCAACTCATCGCCGGGGCGGGCTCCATCATCACCACGGCCGAAGACATGGCGAAATGGTTGGGGATGCTCACGAGAGATGGTGAGGCCTCCGACGGCACACGTTTGCTGCCAACGAAGCTGCTCGACGAAGCACAAAGCCCTCAACCGAACGCCAACGGCAACGGGCTCGGCTGGCAGCTGAGCAGCCCGGACGTGGATCCGCCGCGTGTGGGACATTCGGGCGCCACGAGCCGTTACAGCGCCCAGCTGGACGTCGTGCCGGACAGCGGGTATGGCGTGTCCGTCATGCTGAACAGCTTCACGCCTACGTTCGAGCACAACTACGCGATCAGTTCGGGAATCATCGATATCACCGAGGGGCGCACACCGGAGTTGGGAACGCCGGTGCCGACCTTGATGGACGCAGGCTTGGGCGTCGTGACGCTGCTGGCGCTCGGTCTCAGCGTCCTCGGCGTGCGCCGCGCAAAGCGCTGGGCCACACGCCGAAGGTCCTGGCCGGCGTGGCGGGTGGCTCTGCGTTTGCTGCCGCAGCTGATCAGCCCGGTTATGGCGATCATGCTTTTCGGGGTCGTACCTGCGCTTAAGAACAATCCGGCGACACCTATCGACATATTGTTCTTCTGGCCGGCATTCATGGTGCTGATGTTGGCGCTGGGGGCTTCGGGTGTGGCGTTGATAGCCGCCAGGGTCCTATCTCGAGCACGTCTGGGTGCGGTGGAGGCTTCGGCGTTATTGCCGGGGCGGGTGGTACGCGCCTTTTCCGCCCTTGTGGGGGCGCCATTTGACCGTCGTGGTTGGACCTAGACTCAACCCGATGTACCATTTGGTACATGAGCGTTCTCATCTGCGGGGCCGGCCCAACCGGGCTCGTCGCCGCCCTCGTCCTGACAGCGAACGGTGTGCCCTGCCGTGTCATCGAAAAACACACCGGGCCGAGCGCGAGTTCGCGCGCTCTCGGGCTACAGGCACGGTCGATGGAGATCCTGTCCGGTCTCGGAGTGGCGGACGAAATCGCACGCGTCTCCTACCGCCTCACCGGCGCGGCGATCATGCGCGGCACCAAGAAACTGACGCAGATGGACTGGATCCCACCGTCAAGCCCCTACCCACACACCTATGTGCTGCCCCAGTCCGGCCTGGAACGGATACTGCGCACGCATGTGAGCCAGCAGGGGGTCGAAGTCGAATGGGGCACCGAACTCGTCGAGGCGGAACATGGTGGCTCTGGCGTCGATGCGCATCTTGCCGACGGCAGCACGGTCACGACACAGTGGCTCATCGGCGCCGACGGAGCGCGCAGCCGGGTGCGGGACTCGATCGGCATCCCGTTCCACCAGGACTCGACCGGCGAAACCTACTACCTGGCAGACGCTGCCCTGGACCTACCCGTAGACATCGGCGACAGCGCGATGTGGCTCGGACCGCAAGGCCCGCTGATGCTCATGCGGATGCCGGGCGATTCGCGAACCTGGCGGGTGTTCATCGATGTGAGCGACCGCTCGGAGACGGACTTGCCACCCATGACGCAAGAAATGCTGGCACGACTCCTGACGGAGCGCGGCCCGCAAGGAACCGAGGTGGTTTCCATGGGCTGGACATCCATCTTCCGCACCCGCATCGGCCTGGCCGCAAGATACCGCGACGGCAACGTGTTCATCGCCGGCGACGCCGCGCATATCTTCCCCCCTTTCGGAGGTCAGGGAATGAACCTCGGAATCCAGGACGCCATGAACCTGGGATGGCGACTGTCGAGCGTCGTCGCCCGCGGCAGCGACGCGCGCCTTCTCGCCGCCTACGAAAAGGAACGGCGTGTGGTCGCGGAAGCCACCATCCGCGACGTCAACGCCCGCCGGAAAGTGTTCGCGCTGCGTAACCCGCTGGCCCGCGCCGCACGCGATGCGCTGCTGCGAATCGGCGGTCGCAGCGAACGGGCGCGCCGCCGCGCGAGCCTCCAGAATTCACAGCTGCAAACCACATACCGCGACGCCGTCGACCACAGTGCCGGCGGGCCCGGCCCACGCCCGGGCGACCGTGCACCCGATGCACCGTTTCTCAACTCCACACTGCACCAATTGCTGGGCCCGGATCACGTGACTCTTGTGCATTTCTCGCCGAGCGCGAGCCGGTCACGGGTGGACCGCAGCGCTGGCGCATATGAGGTCACAGTGGCCTCCGAAGGCCACGAGAAACTGCGCGAAACATACGGTGTCAACACCGGCCAGGAGTGTTTCGTAATCGTGAGGCCGGACGGTCACATAGAACATCGCGGATCACAGCGCAGCACAGTCGAGTCCGTCATGCCCCTTCTGGTTGGCAATCGAAAGGGGTCGATGTGAACACGAGAGCGGAGCTCGTGGTGCGCGCCACTGACTTCGTCACACAACACGGTGTCGACAACCAGAGCCTGCGCGCGATAGCGGCCGCGATCGGCACGAGCCACCGGATGCTGATATACCATTTCGGATCCCGCGATGGGCTCATAGAAGCCATCGTCGACGGGCTTTGGGAACGGATCCGCGGCGGGCTCTCGACGCTGAGCCCGCAAGACGGGGAAGACGTCATCGAGATCGGTTGGCGGTTTTGGACCACCACCGTCGAAGCCGAAACGCTCGCCCCCATGTTTTTCGAGCTGTCCGCCCCCGCGATGCGTGGGGCGCCGTGGGCGACGGCGTTTCGTAGCGGCAGCGAGGCATTGACCGCGCAACTGGCGTCGCTGCTGGAACGGCCCGGGCTACCACCCGCTGAGGCGAAGAACCTGGCCCGGCTCACGATGTATGTCGTGCGCGGCGCCATGTGGGAGCTGGCGATCACGCAGGACCGTGCCTCCGCCGACTCCGCCGTCCACAAATTCCTTCAGCAGCACTGGCCGCGATAAACTCCTATGAGGTCCATCAATATAGATGGGCGCTAGAAGGAGCTGAATCGTGGCAGGTGAAGTACCCGTACCCGCCGGTTTCGTCGAGGAAGCGATCGCGAAGCATTACCTCGGACCGAAAGCACAGTGGATCGGCGGACGCAACCCCGGGTACGACTTTTTGTGCGAAACGCACCGAGTCGACGTCAAGGCGGGGGTTCTGCAGCAACGACGGCTTACACCCGGCACCGATCCAGTCGACACGATCGGCATCCGCCTCAACGGCGGTCTCGAGGCACTTCCGCACAAGCCGGTCGACGAGATCATGGTGGTGGTGCGCGACCGGAACGCGGTAGACACACATATGAAGACGTTGACCGCGGACGGTGACAGCGGCGAACTGCACCTGCGGATTCGTTTCGATTCGGCCGAGGTCTATCGGGTACCGGTGAGCGAAATGGCGGGGACCTTCCAGCGCCCCTATACCGCGGACGGGAGGCTCTACAAAAGCATCGCGAACGTGGACACACCAATCGCGAAGATCCAGCCGTACCGGGTCAGTCCTGTAACCGTGTAGGGGCTCGCAACGACGCGGCAGGACCGTGCGCGCGGCGTCCCCACCTGCGATAAGGCATGTTACGGTCTTAGCCGCAAGCAGCGTTCCGACACCCACGCCGCGCCCCGACGTGACATGACGAACGCGGCCCCTTCGCACCATCCGATCTCGAGCGAAACCTCTTTCATGCGCCTCGCGTTTGTTGCCCTCGTAGCCGTCACCGGCCTGCATCTTTCTGCCCAACTGTCCGTCCCGAACGGCAGCGTCGCCAGTTCAAGCCAAGTCTTTTTGATGCCACTGTTGCTGCTGGCGTTGTGGGCCGGAACCCGAGCCCCGCGAGGACGACTCGTCACGCTCGTCCTTGTCGCTCTGCTGTTCTCATGGTCCGGCGACACCCTGCCGCGCTTTTTCTCCGGCGATGCCGCATTCCTCGCAATGGTTGCCGGTTTCCTTGTGGCGCAGGTGTTCTACATCTTGGCGTTCCAGCCCTCATGGCGACGCTGCGTGCTCACGCGTCCGTGGTGGCTGACGCCGTATGCAGTGGTGTTCGTCGTCCTCATCGCATTGTGTTACGAGAACGCCGGCCCGATGCTGGTGCCCGTCATCGTCTACGGGCTCGCCCTGGTCACGATGGCCGTCCTCGCCACCGGGCTCGGCCGTCTCGCCGCTGTCGGGGGCGCCGTTTTCTTGGTCTCCGACAGCTTGATCGCGTTGCGCGCTTTCGCCGACATCTCACTACCAAGCCACTCGTTTTGGGTCATGCTCACCTACGTCCTCGGGCAGGCGCTACTGGTGGTGGCGGTGGGCCATCGCGTGGACGTGCACCGCGGCAGTAAGCGCGTGCAAGTGTCAGATTGAGGGACCGCGCTCGTGCCGTCTTCGCCGCGTTTCCGGAAAGCTTGTCCCAAGCAGTGGGTAGATTCTGCGCATGACGACTGAACTGGGGCCCAAGCCCATCCTCGACCTCATTATTTTGGACTGCCCGGACGCGCTCGAGCTCGCCCGTTTCTACGGCACGCTGCTCGGTTGGGACATCGAAGCGCCCTCCGACCGAGACTGGGCGACGCTGATACCGCCGGGCGGCGGCGTCACGCCCGACAACCCTAACGGCCGTGCGACGTTGGCGTTCCAACGCATCGACGACTGGGTCACGCCCACGTGGCCCGGTGGCGCCCATCCGCAACAGATTCACCTCGACCTGTCGGTCGACGACATCCCGGCGGCAGAGCCGAGGGTGCTGAGCATCGGGGCGCGCCTACATGAACACCAACCATCCAAGGACGGCAATTTCCGGGTCTATCTTGATCCCGCCGGACACCCGTTCTGCCTTATCCAGTAGCGACAGACGGCCCCAGCCGCGGCCGAGGAATCGGCGATGGGGATCCGTTGTTGGCCGGACGATGCCAGGACCATGACGCTTGGTACGGCCGCCTATTCTCGAACGGCATCTTTTGGCATGTCCGTAACATGCCAGCGAGCGGAAACCCGCCATCACTGAGCCCGCAATCCCATCCCCGGAGTCACCGTGAATCAACCCCCAATGCAATCAGCCGTGCCCAGTTGGCCGTACTTCGTCACGCATGTCTTGGGTGTTCTGGAAAAACGCGATGTCGTGCGGCGCCGCGAACTGCTGGCGCTCGTCACCGATTCTGCCCAACTATCGGCCTCGGCGCGCGAAGAAACCATTCCCTCAGGTAAGAGCAAAGCACACCATCGCATCACTTGGGCCATGGCGAGCCTTTATAAGGCAGGGTGGATCGAGCGCCCGCACCGCGGCATCTACCGCATAACCCCAGATGGCGCGGAATGGTTCAATTCCAACAAAGACACCGTCCTGACCTATCGCGACGCCAACGAGTTGTTCGACCAGTTCTGGCGTGACAGTCCCAATCGCCTACCGGCCGCCAATGATGCCGCCGAACCCGACAACACCGTCTTGTCCCCGACCGAGCAGATCGAAGCAGGCATCAACCGTGTGGAACGCGACGTCGCTGCGCAACTGCTGGTCCAGCTGCGCGACAGCGACCCCGGCTTCTTCGAGGACGCGGTCGTGAAGCTGCTTCTGGCCATGGGCTACGGCGGGGCGGAGCAGCGCGGGCAACGGATCGGCGGCACCGGCGACGGCGGTATCGATGGCGTCATCGATCAGGACGCGCTCGGTTTGGACCGCATCTACGTACAGGCGAAACGTTACAGCGAAGGCAATAATGTCGGGCGCGAAGCGATCCAGGCGTTCATCGGCGCGCTGCACGGCCTGGGCGCTAGCCGAGGCGTGTTCATCACGTCCAGCGCGTTCACTAGCCATGCCCGCGATTACGCCGATCAGGTACCCAGCAGGATCGTGCTCATCGACGGGGAACGGCTGGTGAGCCTCATGATCGCGTATCGGGTGGGCGTGCGGGTTACGCGCTCCTACCATACTGTCGAGGTCGATGAGGACTTCTTCGAATGAGCACTCGCGTCCCGCGAAGTGAACATGACGGCCTTGTGTATCGCCTTCGTCGACAGCTCGGACGCCACTGTGGTCAATGACGGTTGCTATCGGATCGGGGCCTGTCTGTTTCGTCCTCACCCATCACTGGCCCGGGCAGTAGCAGTGCGCCGGACCTGACACCGCCCATGTGTGAGCCACTGGTCATGGCCACATTGTGGACCATCCACCGGCGTATTCGATAGATTAACGTCCCGTCACCGATTCATTGGGAGCCACGAATGCCCATCAACCGGCGCAAAATCTTCACCATGGGCGGAGTCGCCTTGGCCGCGGCGGCCGGGGTAGGTGGAGTCGCCGCCAACGCGAACGCCAGTACGGGCTCCAGCGATCTGCCCGACTCCGCGAAGTTCAATCTGAAGTCGAAGTCGGACCGGCTGTTTTGGAAGAAGCCGCTCCACAACGGCACCATTATGCAGTGCTTCGCCTTCGACAACACCAATGAGCAGTTGTATGTCATGCAACGCACCGACGGCACCGCCACGACCGAAGGCCACCTAACCATCACCCGGTTGACCTTCACCGGCGAGATCACGGGGCATATGTACCTGAAGGCTTTTGGCCACGGCATCGCGTTCGGGGTGCAGCCCAACGGTTCCGACGTCACTATGTGGACTGAAGCCGATTCCCAATCCAGCAACGGCTCCAGTGCCCGGGCCCGCGTGGTCTGCCGATTCGACTGGAAAGACGGCGCCACGATCACAAAGGACGACGTTGAGCTGTACGAACCCATCAAGGATATGTACAGTGCCTCGTGCTCGTTGGACCTCGAGCACAATACGATCGCGGTGCGCTGCACCGTACCCGACGACGACCACATGACCACCTCGCTGTACGACCTGGACGAGTTCGCCGACAAGAAGTTCGACAACGTGCTGGCTCGGGTCCGCCCGGGCATCATCAATACTCCCGGTGTCAGCCCTCAGGGCTATCAACAATATGGACAGCACCTCTACCAGATCCAGGGCAATGCCTACGACGCCCCCTGCGACCAGGAGAACAAGGACGGCTCGCTTGAGGGCAACACGAAAGTCAGCAGGATCAACTTCAATGACGAGTCCGACAACGAGTCCCATTTGACCAAAGCCGGCTATTCGCTCAGCTATCGCGAGCCGGAGGGGATCGGGCTGGTCAACGTGGACGGTAAACCCCGGTTGGCCATGGGCTTCGCATCGAGCTGTCCGCCGAAGCGTCTGTGCAACATCTACTACAAGCACGACCCGGCCACATGAGGTCGATGGTCGTTTCGTGAGAGCCGCTCCCGGAAACGCGAGTCGGTGCGCCGCCGTTGGGGTTGTCGGGCACGATGCCCAGGGCGTGCCCGGGTGCGCCCGCGCTCTGCTTCGGTTGCCGAGTCGTGCACCCCGTGCCGTCGGTATCCCCGCAGCTGGCACCCCCGATGACACGAACATGCTCGGGACGATCGCGGCCTCGTCCGCGAGGCCGTCTGCCGCGACACCACATCAATGTCCGCGACGGCGAGTCTCGTCGGCGTTTTCACTGCGGGACCGAGGCGGCGCGTACCGGAACTTACTCACACCGCATTCACCTGCGTCACCGTTGCCTGCAAACAGCCATGGATGTCGCAGGCCGGTTTTAATCTTTGCTTCATGACCGAAACATTCAGTCTCACCACGGCCGAGGCCACGCTCGCCTACGACGTCCGCGGCCCGCTCCCCACCACGGGTCGACCGCCATTGATGATGGTTGCCGCGCCCATGGACGCCAGCGGCTTCGGCGCGCTCGCGACGCAATTCCCGGACCGCACCGTCGTCACATACGACCCGCGCGGTATAGCGCGCAGCGCACGGCACGATGGACGCAGCGAACACACGCCACAGCAAAACGCCAACGACCTGCACCGCATCGTCGCGGCACTCGATTGCGGGCCGGTCGACATGTTCGCCGGTAGCGGCGGCGCCGTCAGCGCAATGGCGCTCGTGGCGACCCACCCTCGGGATGTGGCTGTACTCGTGGCACACGAACCTCCCCTACTGGGCCTGTTGCCGGACGCGCGTCAGGCTTTCGCCGCCGAACGCATCGTCCAGGACATCTATGCCGAGAAGGGCTGGGGGCACGGGATGGCCGCGTTCTTGACGATGAACTCGATCCCCGGCGAACTGTCCGCAAGCAGCATGGATCAACTTGCGCTACCACCATCGCGGTTCGGGCTGCCTCACGACGACGACGGGTCCCGCAATGATCCACTCCTATCGGGAGCGTCCAACCCGATCACCGGATACGAGCCGGATTTCGCGGCACTCGAAGATGCACCTACACGCATCGTGATCGCGGTCGGGGCCGCGTCACGCGGGCATCTCACGGGACGTACCTCCGAAGCGACGGCGCAAGCGCTGGGGCAGACGGCAACGCAGTTCCCCGGAGACCACGGCGGTTATCTCAGCGAGGAGTTCGGGCCCGGCGGCGATCCGAAGGCGTTCGCGGTGAGGCTCCACGAAGTCCTCGACCGGGACGACACGACGCGAAGATGACACCCGGATTCGGCTTGCAGCTGACACGGTGTCAGCACCGATAAAGGAGTCGTGGTGAAAATCGGTGACTTCGCACGCATGGGTCAGGTATCGGTGCGCATGTTGCGTCATTACGACGCGATCGGCCTGCTCGAACCCGACCGCGTGGATGAGTGGACCGGACACCGCAGCTACACCACGGACCAGTTGGCGCGCCTGCATCGCATCGTCGCGATGCGAGAGCTCGGTTTCGGTCTCGATGACATCCGCCGACTCATGGATGAACCCGACCCGGGAGTCGTGCGGCTCGCTTTGGCCCATCACGCCGAAAAACTCGAGTCCGATATCCACCGGGCGACAAGCCGATTGACCGCGGTGTCGTACCGCCTGAAACTCATCGAAAAAGAGGACTGTGTCATGCAGATAAACCACGACTTTGTCGTCAAAACCTTGCCCGCCACGCGCATCGCGAGCCGCACCACCGTGGTCGCACGGCAGCCCGAGATAGCGGACGTGATCGGCCCGCTGTTCGGCGAGATCGCCAACCTGATCAGTGCTGCCGGCGGCTGCCCCGAATACGGCCTCGGTATCTACGACGCCGTCGAAGACGGGCTCCAGGTCACGGCGTCGTTCATCTGCGACTTGGATGCGGTGCCGCAGTTGACGATGGTCGAGCTTCCTGAAGTCGAGGCCGTGACCACGATGCATCACGGTCACATGTCGGATGCGCCCGTGACGTGGCAGGCGATGTCGGAATGGATGGAAAGCAACCATTACGAAGCGGCTGGGCCGTGCCGGGAGCTACACCTGTCGGCCGACGGCGACGACCAGACCGACTGGGTGACCGAGTTCCAGCAGCCTGTGGTCCGCGTTCGCGCGTAGTCGGGGCGGGCCCGGGCGTCGTCCCGCCCGGGCCGCTCGTCAGCTGCGGGTCACGGTTCGACCAGGTAGGCGCGCACGGTTTTGATCTTCGCCGTTTTCGCGGTACTGGCGAAACCGATGACGAGACAAAACGCCCACCGCTGACCGGTCGCCGTCGTGAATTCGCCGTCGACGCCGCCTTCTCTGCCGTGCGTCAAGATGCTGCCGAAGCGCACCTGTTTCACGTTTTCGGCGCCCGTGATCCATTCGAGGACCCGATCCAGGTTGTCCATTTCGGCCTCCCCGATCACCGTCCAATTGACATCGGCCGCGACGATCGCGCCGACATCGTCGACGCGTTTTTCGGCGATCGCCACCACGAGGTCTTTAATGATCTCCCGGCGCGGCGCGTTGCCACAGTCTGGAGTAGCGACGACTTCGACCACCACTGGTTCCTTCCCTAGGTCCGGTCTGCTTACAGGCCTGTTTCGCAAGGCCCGCATAGAAGTTACGTGCATGTTGCGACATCGCAGTTACGGAACCGGCGGGCGAGTAAGTGCGTCGGCGAGCCGTCGCGCGGCGCCCGCGAACAGGTATCCGGTGACGAATCCCATCAGGGACCCGTCGGCGAAGTCGACGATCAGTCTGCCGCGCTGCAGCCAATGCGGCCGGGATCTGGCACCCGTAATCGCCCGGCGGGATACTGCGGCAAGTCTGCGCCACGGTTTCGTGATATCTCCGTCGACCAGCACGAGCCGCATGTTGGTCGCCATGAGCACGCCGATTCCTTGCTTGTCCAGCACCGCCTGGAAAGTCTGGGCGGCGGAGCCGATCGCGCCGTGGCCCACGGATCCCAACAGCGGGTCAAGGTCGATCGTGGGAAATTCCGTCGCATCGATGATGCGTTCGAGGGCATTGCGCGTATCGGCGCGGATCTCGCCGTCGCAGCGTTCCAGACGTGCTCGTATCGGTTGCGGCAACGGCGCGAACCTGTCGACCGTGCGACGTTCGATCCTGTTGGCGGCCACGAAACCTTGCACGTTCTCCGCATGTAGCGGTTCCTCACCCGCGAGGAGGAGCGGTGCAATCTGGTCGCGGTAGAGCTTGACGGAGATGAGGCTCGGCATGCCGGTGCAGTCTAGTGCGGCGATGCCTGTCCGTTCGGTCCCGAGATAGAGCCGGCGGAGCGAAGACCGAACGGTGTAGTGAACGGCTGGGTTCGCCGTGTGATCACTGGCCGTGCTCGGCAGTTTGTGAGCAAGGTTCTCACGCGCATCTTTGCTGTACCAAGCGACTTTCAGGGAGCTGTCGCTCAGCCTCGTCCGTCTTGGATTGGGACCCAATCACACGACCTTATCGTTTATCGTTATTATCGATGAACGATAAAGATTGGTTGTGATGACATGCCTCCCCACGCAAAGCGCCGCGAAACACCGAAAAAGAACAAGCCGGTAAGCCGGACCGACCTCGTCGTGGCCAAGGTCGCAGCACTGTTGATCGCCATCGGTATGCCCGCCCTCGTTCTTCAAAACCGCATCTGGGATTGGGCTTCCGGCAAACCGCTCACGTGGCAATCCGCCGCTGAACCTGGCCCAGAGTTCGACGGGGCCGACGCTGCGGCCGGAGTCGATGTGCGCTACAGCGGCGACCTGATCTGGCAGCGCTCCGATGCCGGAGCCCAGCACTGGCTGGTCGCACTACTGCCCGATGTCATCACCGCCAGCATCTGCGCCGGAATCGGGCTCCTGGTGTTCCAGCTGCTGCAACGGATCCACAAAGGTAGACCGTTCCTCGGCGCTGGCGTGAGGAATGTGCGCACCATCGGAATATTGATGCTGTCGTACGGGGTGCTCATGCCCGTGATCACCACCGGGGTCGACACCTTCCTGACCTTCTCCGCGCAAACACGGCCGTCATACGGCGGGTATATCGGCGGCCAATACTTCATCATGGCCGCGGCCGGAGCCGTCGTCCTCGTACTCTCCGAGGCATGGCGACACGGACAGCGCATGGATGACGACTTGAAGGGGCTGGTCTAATGCCAGCCGAAGATCCACATCGGATCGTTTGTCATCTCGGTTCCCTGCTGGAATCACGAGGCATGACGCTGACCACCCTCAGCGAGAAGGTCGGCGTCAGCATCGTGAACCTGTCGATCCTCAAGAACCAGCGCGCAAAAGCCATCCGATTCTCCACGCTCACGGCGCTCTGCGACGCCCTGGACTGCACGGTGGCCGAATTGATGACCATTGAGTCCGACACACGCGGGACTGCAGACGGCACTCACCCATAACGATTGCGCGGGCACTGAAACAGCACTACTTGAGGCATGAGAAGCCTTCCCATTTGGCTTTCCATTCCTCGCCGTCGACATCGAGACCGTCGGCGTCGGCGGTGAGCGCGTGGCCCTCTTGCCACAACAGCTCACCGTTGTTCTCGGTGAGGACTTCGGTTTCACCGTCCGGAGAGGCGATCTCAACCTCGGCCGGGCCGCCTTTCGCATCCGGCTGGGTCGAGGTCGCGGTCCAACCCGACGTCAACGAGATCGTGATCGTCGGCAACTTCGGGTCGCCGGAGCATTCCGCGACCACCTCGGCCGCGTCCTCGCTTTCGGGACCGATCAGAACCGGCGTCGCCGCGCCGCGTCCCATGTATCGGCCCTGCCATGTTTCGCCTTCTTCGGCGGTAGCGGATTCGTTTGTGGCGGGTTCGGTGTTGTTCTCGGCCGAGCCGGTTTGGGCGTCACTGCTGTCGGATTCGCCGCCGCATGAGGCAACAGCCGTCAGCAGCAGCGCGCCGATACCAGCGACGATGAGGCCGCGGAGGGGGCG
>DXIM01000076.1 GCA_019112895.1 Candidatus Stackebrandtia faecavium | reverse complement strand
TCGACGAGTGGACTCGTCGACGACCCCTTATGGTTTCGTGGGTCACGACCGGCACGCATACGCGATGCCGGTTATTTTTATTCGCCCGACCGGGGTTCGAGCGTCACGGTCCCGACGGAGGAGCTCAGGGTGAGCGTTGTGCCTGCGAGTTCCCATTTCGGCTCGGACCGGAAGAATTCGCTCAAGAATTCGTCCTGATCCTGGCGTTCATCGGGGCAGCCGATCATCGTCTGTGTCAGACCTGTTCCGCCGACAACGAGCGTCCCGCCGTCGAGCGTGACCGGACCGCTCATCCCGTTGCACGGGGCCGCGATCGTCACACCGGTGTCCTCATGGAAGGTGACGGCCACCGAGGTGTCCGCGAACAACGCTTTAACGTCCTTGTCACCGCCGACGATCTTGGTCGTCTTGTATTTTCCCCAGACTTTCGCGGGGTCCGAGTTCTCCACCTGTTCGGCCGCCGATTGTTTCGGCGGGCCCTTCTCAGACGTATCGGCGTTGGCGTCGCCGCCGCAAGCAGTCAGGATCGACATGGCCGCGACGGCGATACCCATGGTCAACATCTTTCGCATATATCTATGACGCATGGGAACGGATTTGGGTTCAATCGGATCCAGACTTTTATGTTTGGCATGTTACGGACACGGCCACGCGCGCCGAGTTCACCGTTTATCACTGGGCCCCGCCGCGATGGATCGGTGCCCGGCCGTCATGTTCGTAACTTCTAGGAATGACCCCGTTCGGCGACGATCGTCAGCATCGGCGAACCGAAACGCGGGCGCGAAAATCTGTCAGCTCACGCCCGCGCCCGCTCGTCACTCACCGTTTTGGAGGGCTTTCCATGTCTGGGCCCCGACCACGCCGTCGACCGTCAGACCCACGGCGTTTTGATAGCCCTCCACCGCCTCGGTTGTTTGCGGACCGAATACACCGTCCTGGGCGATTGTCTCGCCTGACGCGGCCGTCAACGCGCGCTGAAGTCGCTGGACGGGAGCCCCTTCGGAACCTTCGGTCAGCTCGGGGCTGTCTCCCTGCGCGAGTAGCGCCGTCCAGGTGTGTGGGTCGAGCACACCCGACTCGTCCAGACCGCGGTCGGCCTGGAAGGCGGTCACCGCTTTCGTCGTATCCTCGTCGAACTCGCCGGTCGCACCGGAATCACCGACGGCGAATCCAGCGTCATCCAACAGGCACTGGGCTGCCTTGACTTGGTCACCTTCAGCACCCTGTTCGAGATTCTCGTAGGCCTCGAAGCCGAACTTGCCGCAACCTTGAAGCAGGCCGTTAGCGGCCTCTTCGCCCTTCGCGACGGCGTCATCATGGTCCTCGATCGGGTCCGCGGTCGCATCCGGGAACAGGATGAAGTCGACGACTTTTCCACCGATTCCGCCCGACTGCGGGTCGGGGTCGATTCCGAGTTGTTCCGCCAAAGCATACGAACCTTCACCGATCGCCGTCTGCGGTCCTACGTCGCCTACTACCGCATAAGCGACTTTGTCCTCGAAAACGACCGCGGCGACCGTGCCGCCGCCGATGCCCGCGTCCTTATAACTCCAGATGTCGCTGACGCCGGGAACAACGACGTGCGGGAGGGTCGCGGAGTTCAGGGGCTCTCCGTCGGACTGTGGGAAAGCGGTCTCCGGCTGATACCAGGGGTCGGTGTTCTCATTGCACTGGTCGGAGCGTTGCCCATCGCAATCAACGTCGAAGTCGGCTTTCCAGTGGACGGCGCCACCCGACTCACAGACGGCGATGTCGGCGGCATCGCCGTCGTTTTCGGCGTATTCACCGTCGGACAGTTGTGTCTCGCACCCGGAAACCCGGTCGCGTAGCTCGTCGGCGTCGGGGCCAGCTGCTATCTGTGGCCCGGTTTCGTCACTGGAGGCAGCGACATCGTCGGCGAAGACGTGGGTGCCTCCGGCTGCGGCCATGGCCAGGAACGCGACGCCGGCCACAAGGATTTTGATCCGTTTCATGTAGATCCTCCTCGTCGCCTCAGCGGCCCGATGGAGACCTGGGCACGGACCGCCAAGTTGACCTGAGTGTATTTATGAGTGTGCATGAAGCTATTGCTGGTGCGCACGGATGTCAATTCCATATTTGCCCCACGAGAGGCCGAATCGACACAAAAGCACCGTTCCGCGCGACCGGACACACAAAGACGACGCAGCCAACGTGAGTCCACAGTAGCCCTACTGTTGGCGCCGGATAAATCCGTTGCGGCCCCTCCCGGATTGAGTCAAGGTGTCGAAGACTTCACAGACTGATCCGGGAGCTTCACAATGCCTGAAATCAAAGCGATAGATCCGCACGACGAAGAAAGCCTGCGAGCCTGGTTCGACGCCATGTACGCCGGTGCCGCGGCTGGCCGTACCCGGCCGCTCGTGTGGGAATACGACGAACTGGCGGCCTCGCTGCGTTCCCCGAACGAGCACAATCGGCGCCTCGTCTACGCCGCCCTCGTCGACGACGCAGTCGTGGGAACCCTGATGCTCGAGTTCCCGATGACGGAGAACCTACAGACCTGCGAATGGATGCTGTGCGTGCCGCCGCAGCACCGTCGACAGGGGTACGCAACCCGCCTGTACGAATACGGAATGGACGTCGCCGCGCAGCACGGCCGCACCACCCATCAGACCGAGGTCGAGGTGTACGGCGGCGAACCGGTCACCTCGAGCCCGGGCTCGGCGTTCGCGCTGAAGCTCGGTTTCCGCAGCGAGCACCAGGAGGACCGTCTCGTACTGCAGCTTCCGGTCCCGGACGCGAAACTGTCCGAGCTTGCAGCTCACGCGGCACAAAAGCACGGCGACTACGAGTTCATCTCCTGGCAGGGCGCCTGTCCGAAGGAACACCTGGACGCTTACGTCGCGATGCGCAACGCCATGGAACACGACGTGCCCACGGGCACACTGGACCACGAACCAACGAACTGGACGGCCGAACGCATCCGCACCTCTGAATCCCGCATGGCCGAGCAAGGCTACGTCACCCTCACCGCAGCTGCGCGGCACCGCGACGGCGAATTCGCCGGCTACAGCCAGCTCCTCGTCCGCGAACACAAACCAAGCGACGTGATGCAGGACGACACACTCGTGATGACATCGCACCGCGGGCACCGTCTCGGCACCACGCTGAAGGTATTGAACCTACGCACGCTCGCCGAATCGTTCCCCAAAGCCGAAGCCGTGCACACGTGGACCGCGGGCGTCAACGACGCCATGAAAAAGATCAACCAAGATTTTGGCTTCGAGTCGGTCGAAGTGATGCACGAATTCCAACGCGTCGACGGCTGAACGAACGCATAGATCGGGTGGGACGGCGGCCGGCAGAAGTTACCGACATGGTCCGCCCCACCCGGTCACACAAGTTACGAACATGCAGCACAGTCAGATCGACGTAGCGACACTGCGTCCCGCTTGCCGCCCCGAAAACAAGCACCCGCCCAGGAAAGTCCCCTCCAGGGACCGGTACCCGTGCATGCCGCCACCACCGAAACCGGCGACCTCCCCCGCCGCATACAAACCCGGAATTGGCCGGCCATCACTGCCCAGAACCCGCGCATCCAGATCGGTGTGGAGCCCGCCCAACGTCTTGCGCGTCAAGATATGCAGCCGCACGGCGATCAGCGGCCCGTTCTTCTTATCCAGCATCGAATGCACCGGCGCGACCCGGATCAGCCGGTCGCCGCGGTATGCACGGGCAGCGCGCACCGCCGAAATCTGCAGGTCCTTGGCGAATTTATTGCGCACAGCGCGGTCGCGCGCGGCGATGGTTCCGTGCACATCTCGCGCGTCCAGCAGCGGTTCTTCGGTCAGCTCATTCATGCGCGCCACCAAGTCATCGACATTGTCCGCGACAACGAAATCCTTGCCGTAACGCTTGAACGCCTCGACCGGCCCCGGCGCGCCAGGAAGCAGACGTTTCATGAGTTCGCGCAGGCTTTTTCCCGTCAAATCCGGGTTCTGCTCCGAGCCCGACAATGCGAACTCTTTCTCGATGATCTTCTGCGTCAACACGAACCACGTGTATTCGTATCCGGTCGACAAAATATGTTCGAGCGTGCCCAGCGTGTCGAAACCGGGAAACAACGGTCCAGGAAGACGATTACCGGTCGCGTCCAACCACAGCGACGACGGCCCCGGGAGGATCCGAATCCCGTGACTGGGCCAGACCGGGTCCCAGTTCTTGATGCCTTCCGTGTAATGCCACATCCGGTCGCGGTTGATCACGTCGCCGCCCGCGTCCTCCACGATGCCCAACATTCGACCATCCACATGAGCCGGAACGCCGGACAGCATGTGCTTCGGTGCCGCCCCCAGCCGCGACGGCCAGTTCTGTCTCACCAAGTCGAAGTTCCCGCCGATACCGCCGCTGGTCACGACGACGGCCTGGGCCGTCAACTCGAAATCGTCGACGACCTCACGAGAACTCGACACCCCGCGGGCCTCCTCGCACGGCGCCAACAGCGAGCCCCGCACCCCCGTCACAGCACCATCGTTGACGACGAGCTCATCGACACGCCGACGAAACAGCAGCGTCACTTCACCCGTTTGCACCGCGTTTCGGACGCGCCGTTCAAACGGAGCCACCAAACCGGGCCCCGTCCCCCACGTGATGTGGAAACGCGGCACGGAATTACCGTGTCCCTGCGCCGAATAGCCGCCCCGTTCGGCCCAACCGACGACCGGGAAGAAACCGACCCCGTGCTGCTTCAGCCAGGCCTGTTTTTCGCTGGCCGCGAAGTCGACGTATGCGCGCGCCCATTTGCGGGGCCAATAGTCCTCGTCCCGGTCGAAACCGGCCGTACCTTCCCAGTCCTGCCACGCCAGCTCGACGGAGTCGCGGATCCCCATCCGGCGCTGCTGCACAGTGTCGATCAGGAACAGGCCGCCAAACGACCAAAATGCCTGGCCGCCGAGGGAATGTTCCGATTCCTGGTCGACGAGGATCACTTTCTTCCCCGCGTCGGCCAGTTCGGCAGTGGCGACCAGCCCGGCCAGCCCCGCCCCCACGACGATCGCATCGGCATCCATGAGGGCTCCTTCATACGTGTGCGGGTTACCGGTTGTTTACCACAATTACCGGGAACCTGCCGACCTCCGGACCGCAGCAAAAACGTACATAACAGGTAAACTCGTGCGCGCGGCCAATGAAGGTCGTGCCACATGCAACGGGAGTTTTTTGTCATGGCGACAGGCACAGTGAAATGGTTCAACGCCGATAAGGGCTATGGCTTCATCAAGCCAGACGACAACAGTTCCGACATTTTTGTCCACTTCTCCGCGATCAACGCCTCGGGCTACCGCTCGCTGGATGAAGACCAAAAAGTCGAGTATGAAGTCACGCAGGGAGACCGCGGGCCCCAGGCCGACAAGGTCAACCCCATGTAGACGGGTTACCTGAACAGTGCTGCCCGGTCCCAGGCGGACCGGGCAGCACTTTTTTATATCTGCGAAACACGGTTGCACATGACAACCGATGCCGGGGATTCCCTCGTGCGCGCGCAGGCATATCGTGCGTTCAGTACGCACCAGTTGCGCGCGATTGTTTGAGGAGAACTAGGTGGAACGTGTCGTGAAACCGTGGCCGGCCCTGTGGTCACTGGTCATCGGTTTTTTCATGATCCTGGTCGATTCGACCATCACGTCCGTGGCAATGCCGGCGATCATGAAAGGCCTGGACGCGGACATCACCAAAGCGCTCTGGGTCAACAGCGCGTACCTACTGGCTTTCGCCGTTCCGCTGTTGATCACCGGTCGACTTGGGGACCGTTTCGGGCCGAAGCGAGTCTACTTGACCGGTCTGGTCATTTTCATGATCTCTTCCGCCTGGTGCGGCTTCTCCACCACTGCAGACAGCCTCATCATTGCGCGTGTGGTGCAGGGCCTCGGTGCTTCCATGATGACGCCGCAGACGATGGCGGTCATCACACGGACGTTTCCGCCCAACAACCGCGGCGCCGCTATGGGCCTGTGGGGGTCGGTCGCGGGTCTGGCAACCCTCGTCGGACCAGTACTGGGCGGCGTTCTCGTGGACGGCTTGGGCTGGGAATGGATCTTCTTCATCAACCTTCCCGTCGGCGTCATCGGTTTCGTGCTGGCGTTGCGGCTGGTGCCGCGACTGACGACGCATTCACACCATTTCGACAACATCGGTGTCGCCTTGAGCGCGGCCGCGATGTTCTGCATCGTCTTCGGTGTCCAGGAAGGCGAAACCTTCGATTGGGGCACGATCGTCGGCCCGATCTCGGTGTGGTCGGTGATCGGCACCGGCGTGCTCATCCTGGGCGTCTTCGTCTGGTGGCAGCGACGCAACACCAAGGAACCGCTCGTGCCGTTGGCGGTCTTCGCCGACCGCAACTTCAGCCTCGCGAACGTCGCGATCAGCACGATGGGCTTCGCGGTCACGTCGCTGCCACTGCCCTTCATGCTTTATGCGCAACTAGCGCGCGGGTTTTCGCCTACGCAAGCTGCCTTGTTGTTGGCGCCGATGGCGGCGCTGTCGGGGCTGTTGGCGCCGCTCGTCGGGCGCCTCGTCGACCGCGTGAATCCGAAGTTCATCGCCGTCGGCGGCTTCACCTGCATGATGACGGGCCTAGTTCTGCTTGCCTCGTTCATGTCGAGCGACACCCCGCTGTGGCTGTTGATCGGGCCAAGCGCATTGTTGGGCCTCGGCAACGCCGGTGTGTGGGCACCACTTTCGACCTCGGCGACACGCAACCTTCCGCCACATCGCGCGGGCGCCGGCGCCGGCGTATACAACACGATGCGTCAGGTCGGGGCCGTCATCGGCAGTTCCGCAATCGCCGCGATCATGAACGCGAGGCTCGCGGTCCATCTGCCTCAGCTCGGTGACCAGCCTTCCGGTGTCGGCTCGCTGCAGACTGCAGGTGTCCTGCCGGACGCCTTGCGCGACGGATTCGCCTCCGCCATGGGGGAGGCATTGTTCCTCCCGGCGGCTCTGTTGTGCATCGGTTTCACGGCCGTGTGGTTCTTCGCTCCGCCGTCGCACGATTCCGCGGCGGCGACGTGGCGCGACCGCGTCAGCTCCGCGGGCACATGAGTCGCCGGTTACGCGGGCGCCACCGCGGAGGGGACCCCGTCGCACCAGTCGCTGGTGTAGGCGTCGATCTCGGCCGCCAACGCGCTGCGTTGAGTCGTGTCCATGAACGACGCTTCGACTGCGTTCTTCGCCAGCTCGGCGATGCCGCGTTCGTCGAGGTCCAGCAGTTGAGCGGCGACTTGGTACTCGTGGTTGAGGGTGGTGCCGAACATGGGCGGGTCGTCGCTGTTGATCGTGACGCGTACTCCGGCTTCGACCATGCGTGGCAGCGGGTGGTTTTCGATCGCGTCGATCGCGCCGGTCGCGATGTTCGATGTCGGACACACCTCGAGCGGGATTTCGCGTTCTGCCAAGTGGGCCAGCAGCTCCGGATCCTGCACGGCGGAGGTGCCGTGGCCGATACGGTCGGCGCGCAGGTCGATCAGGGCGTCCCAGATGGTTTCGGGCCCGGTCGTCTCGCCCGCGTGCGGCACACTACGCAGTCCATCCACAATGGCTTGATCGAAGTAGGGTTTGAACTGAGGCCGCGGAACCCCTATCTCCGGGCCGCCCAACCCGAAACTGACGAGCCCTTCGGGGCGCAGATCGCACGCCATACGGGCAGTCTGCTCGGCCGCTTCCAGGCCCGCTTCACCCGGGATGTCGAAACACCACCGCAGCGACACGCCCAGTTCACGACTCGCCGCCGCCCGAGCATCCTCAATAGCCTCCATGAACGCAAGCGGAGGTATGCCGCGATTCGTCGACGAAAACGGTGTCACCGTCAACTCCGCATAACGGATGTTCTGTGCGGCCATGTCCTTGGCGACCTCATACGTCAGGAGGCGAACATCCTCGGCATCCCGAACAAGGTCTACAACCGACAGATAAACCTCGATGAAGTGAGCGAAATCGGTGAAGGTGAAGTACTGCCGCAACGCGTCCGGATCCGTGGGCACCCGCGTGTCCTCGTGACGTTGTGCCAGCTGCGCCACGATCCGCGGCGATGCCGACCCGACATGATGCACGTGCAACTCGGCCTTCGGCATCCCGGCAATGAACGTCTCGATATCGCCCACAATTTCCTCCACGCATTGAATAGTCGGCACATCTTAAATCGCGTATCGAAACCGTCACATGGCGGTGCGGGGCGCAGGCGAACGACTAGCAGCGACGGAAGAACGTCAAGGAACCGACCACGGCGGTGGCACCGTGCAACGGCGCGGCCACCGCATCGAGAGTCCGAGAAATGCCGCCGACCGACACACGCAACAGGCCGCGGGCCAAGGCCCCCGTGTTCAACGCCTGCAGCGGCGGGATCCGTTCGGCCTCCCACGGCGGCAGGTCGCCGCCACTCGCGGCGAAATTCACCAACTGCAAGGTCCCGTCCAGCAACGAGCGGCCCTGTGTGTCAACACCCTCATGCAGACCCAGCAACGCGCGGCAGGCGGGAGAAGTGGCGTAGACACGACCGTCCTTATCCAACAACAGGCACGCGTCCGAGCTGCCGCGCACGGGAACGGCCCACTCCTGGCATGTGGCCCCGTCATCGTTACGGTCGTGGGCCGACAAGGACAGTTCGATGTGCGGCATGCAGCGACATCCTCCTTGGATTTAGTGTGCGAATCCTCAAAACGATCACGGCTCGTGAGTTGCCTCGTCAGCGTCGCCTAAGCTGCCTTACATGGCGGACATGGACAACAAGCATCAGGTGCACAGCGAGGTGGGTCGCCTCAAAACGGTGATCATGCATCGTCCTGGTCACGAACTCAAACGGCTGACGCCGCGCAACAATGACTCATTGTTGTTTGACGGTATCCCGTGGGTTGACCGGGCGCAAGCGGAGCATGACGACTTCGCGAACGCGCTTCGCAGGTACGAAGTCGAGGTTTTGTACGTGCAGGACCTGCTGCGCGACACCCTCGACATCTCTTCGGCGCGCGACCAGGCGGTCGATACGGTCTTGGCCGATCGTCGTCTCGGCGATTCACTGCGCGCGAACGTGCAGGCGTACCTGTCGGATCTCGATACGGACGCGCTCGCATCGACCCTCGTCGGCGGTCTCGCCCACGAAGAACTTCGCGGCGGCTCCGGCCTTGTCTATTCGATGATGCAGCCGCACGATTTCATCATCGACCCATTGCCGAACCTGCTTTTCACTCGGGATTCGTCGCTGTGGATCGGCGACCAAGTGGCGATCACCTCGTTGGCCATGCCCGCGCGTAGCCGCGAAACGACGCTGACCGAACTCATTTACACCCATCACCCTCGTTTCAGCGGCACGAAAAAGCTGTACGACCCGAGCCTCGAGCACCTCGAGGGGGGCGACGTCCTTCTTCTGGCTCCCGGCGTCATCGCGGTCGGGGTCGGGGAACGCACCACCCCCGCCGGGGCGGAGCGTCTGGCGCAGCGCATTTTCGACGCCGACTTGGCGCACACCTTGTTGGCGGTTCCGATCACGCAGGAACGCGCGACGATGCACCTCGACACCGTGTGCACCATGGTCGATGTGGACGCGATGGTGATGTATCCCAACATCGTGGATCATTTGATGGCGTACACGATCACCTGTAAGGAAGGCGTCAACCCGACCAGCGCTCCGCGCCCGTTCCTGACGGCGGCGGCGGAAGCCATGGAGATCGAGACCCTGCGCCTCATCGACACCGGTTTGGACCCGGTGACGGCGGAACGCGAGCAATGGGACGACGGAAACAACACGCTGGCCATCGCGCCGCGGTTGTGCGCGGCCTACGAACGCAACATCGAGACGAACCGTCGGCTCTCGGACGCCGGCATCGAGGTCATCGAACTGTCGGGCTCCGAATTGGGCTCGGGACGTGGCGGCCCGCGCTGCATGTCGTGCCCGGTGCTGCGCGACCCCTGTTAATCGTTTGTTCACGCCGCGGCGGTCATCATTCGGATGGCCGCCGCAGTTTCTTTGTGCGGCAACGGTTCTGCGCGATCGATTTCCGATCCATCGTGTTCGATCCTGGCTGCGTCGGCGGGCCGATTCCAAAAGCGATAAATCCTGCGCGGTCGTGATGTTTATGGTTGCCTTATAAGGATTCGACATCGGTCTATGGAAACATTCTTGCTCCACGCGTGACTGGGCCCAGTGACGCGAAAGCCCGAACCCCCACCCTGGAGGCTCGATGTCGCGCGTATCTCGAATAGGCCACCGCACCCGCATAGCCCTTGCCGCAGCCATTGTCGGCACGCTCGGCGCATCCGTCGTCGCGCTGGCCCCCACCGCCCTCGCCGAAAACTCCTCCCAAGCCACCGTCGCCCCCGACGAAATGCTGGAACGCGCCGAAACCTGGCTCACCGCCAACAACGGATCCCCAGTCCCCTACAGCCAAAAGAAGACCTGGACCGACGGGTACCGCCAAGACTGCTCCGGGTTCGTTTCCATGACGCTGAAACTGAGCACACCGGGCGAAACCACCGTGACGCTCGCCGGTGATCGCGACCTCACCACCCCTATCTCGCTGGCCGAGCTCAAGCCGGGCGACCTGCTCATCGACGCCGACGGCGACAACCACACCCGGCACGTCGTCATCTTCGCCGGTTGGACCGATTCGTCGAAGTCCGCGTACGAGGCGTACGAGCAGCGCGGCGGCCACGGAACTGATCACCGCGTGCTCACCTACGGTCTTGAGTCCGGCAGCGAATACAAGCCTTACCGGCCCAACAACTTCACGGGTGAGGAACCGCCCGAAAGCCCGAGCTGGCCCAAGCTCGAGTCCGGCAGCAACGGCACGCACGTCAAGGCCGTCCAGTACCTGCTCGAAGAACACGGCTACTCGATCGAGGTCGACGGCTCCTTCGGCGAACAGACAAAGTCAACCGTCGAAGAATTCCAGGAAGCCAACGACCTGCACGTTGACGGTGTCGTCGGCCCGGCCACCTGGCCCGTGTTGGTCAAGAAGCTGCGTTACGAGGACGAAGGCAGCGCGGTGAAAGCACTCCAGGTCGAGTTGAACCGCCAGGACGGCGGCGACCTGTTGATCGACGGCGAGTTCGGTCCAGTGACCAAGGACGCCGTCAAGTCCTTCCAAGAAAGCAACGACCTCAAGGTCGACGCCGTCGTCGGCCCGGTCACCTGGAAAGCCCTGCTGAGCGCCTGACGGCGACGTTCGATGCATCATGCCGCTGGTCGCGGTCACCTTGTCGCGACCAGTGGTTTTCCCACGCGGCTACGCTAAGCCGATACGGCGAACATCGATCCCGTTGGGCACCGGGCACAATTGTCCTATGCCTGCAGACTTCAGCCAAGACCACGTGCGTCTTTCAGATGCGGACCGACAGCAAGCGATCTCCCATCTTGAAGACTGCACTAAAGATGGTCGCCTCGATCTCGACGAATTCACCCAACGCGTAGAACAAATAACGGGAGCCAAGACGTACGGCGAGTTGCGTCCGATCTTCGCGGACCTGCCGAATCTGCCCGTGGCCTATAACGCACGGCCAGCACCCGATCGAAGCCCCATGCCGGCGTCGGACGACGTACAGGTCTTGCGGCCGATGATGTCGTCCGACTCGCGCAGCGGGGAATGGGTCGCGCCGCGGTCGATGGTGCTGCGTCCGGTCTTTTCGAGTATCGAACTGAACTTTGCGAAGGCATCCATTCCGCATCGTCGCGTCGATATCGAAGTGGACGCGATGTTTTCCAGCATCTCGATAGTGCTGCCGAGCGAATCCTGGGCCGAGGACGACGTCGCGTTGCGGTTTTCGACCATCGAAAATAAGGCCAGAGTTTCGTCGAAAGGCGGCGAGACGTGCATCAATATTTTCGGCAAGATCACTCTGTCGAGTATCCATATTCGCCATGCCTATTTCAGTAAGTGGCGCAGGAAATATCAGTAGAAGCGTTTTGCTGTACCCCAGCGGCGTCGAATTGCCCGGATGCACACTGTGTGACGTCGCGTGATGACTGAGCTACCACATGGGGAATACTCCTTGGCGAAACAAGGTTGAGCGTACTAGACTCAACTTTGACACTTTTCACTTCCGGGAGGCACGTTGAACGTCGATCGCTTGACCACACGCAGCCGCGAAGCCATCTCGGCGGCGGCGACCAATGCAGTGGAATCCGGGCACGCCACCGTCGAACCGTGGCACATGCTCGTCGCGCTACTCGACAGCGAAGGTTCGACAGCTCCGGGACTGCTGCGTGCCGTCGGCGCCGACCCCGCTGAACTCGCCAAAACGGCGCAGACCGGGCTGCGCAACCTCCCCAGCGCCCGAGGCTCGTCCATGGCGGAACCATCGATGTCGCGGGAACTACTCAACGCCATCAACTCCGCTGACCGCATTGCTACCGCCGGCGGCGACGAATACGTCTCCACCGAGCACCTTCTCGCCGGGCTGGCCCAGGTCGGCGGCCCCTGCGGCGATGCCCTGTCCCAGGCCGGCGCAACTGAAGACAACCTGATCGCGGCGTTCCCCACGATCCGCGGCGGCGACCGCAAAATCACCAGCGCGGACCCGGAGGAGTCCTTCAAAGCCCTCGAAAAATACGGCATCGACCTCACCATGTCCGCGCGCGAAGGCAAGGTCGACCCGGTCATCGGCCGCGACACCGAGATCCGGCGCGTGAGCCAGGTACTTTCCCGTCGCACCAAGAACAACCCGGTGTTGATCGGTGAACCCGGCGTCGGTAAGACCGCGATCGCCGAAGGCCTCGCGCAACGCATCGTCGCCGGTGACGTGCCGGAATCGCTACGCGACCGTCGCGTCGTCGCGCTCGATCTGGGTGCGATGGTCGCCGGCGCGCAATACCGGGGGCAGTTCGAGGAACGTCTCAAATCTGTGCTCGAGGAGATCAAGGCCTCCGACGGACGCATCATCACCTTCCTCGACGAACTGCACACCCTGGTAGGCGCAGGCAAATCCGAAGGCTCCATGGACGCCTCCAACATGTTGAAGCCGATGTTGGCGCGCGGTGAACTACGCATGGTCGGCGCCACGACGCTCGACGAATACCGCGAACACATCGAAAAGGACGCCGCCTTGGAGCGTCGTTTCCAGCCTGTTTTCGTCGGCGAGCCGTCGATCACGGACACGGTCGCGATCCTGCGCGGCTTGAAGGAACGGTACGAGGTCCACCACGGTGTCCGCATCACCGACGGCGCACTCGTGGCCGCCTCGAGCCTGTCGGATCGCTACATCACCGACCGTTTTCTGCCGGATAAAGCCATCGACCTCATCGACGAGGCGGCGTCTCGGCTGCGGATGGAGATCGACTCCCGCCCAGTTGAAGTCGACGAGATCGAACGCGCCGTACAGCGTCTCGAGATCGAAGAGATGGCCCTGACGAAGGAAGAAGACCCCGCGTCGAAGGAACGTCTCGGCAGTTTGCGCCGCGAACTCGCCGACCGCCGCGAAGAACTCAGCGCGCTGTCGCAACGGTGGAACACCGAGAAGGAACACATCTCGGCGATCTCGAACATCAAAGAGGACTTGGAACAGTTGCGCGGCCAAGCCGAGCGTGCCGAGCGCGACTCCGACCTGGAACTGGCGTCGCAGCTTCGCTACGGGAAGATTCCGCAACGCGAACACGAACTCGACGATGCCGAGGCCGAACTGCAGAAACTGCAGGAGGCGGGCGCCATGTTGAAGGAGGAAGTCGAAAGCGACGACATCGCGGAAGTCGTTTCGTCGTGGACCGGCATCCCGTCCGGCCGCCTGCTTGAAGCAGAAACAGCGAAGCTGCTGCGCATGGAGACCGAGCTGGGCAACCGGGTCGTCGGCCAGCACGAAGCGGTCGCGGCTGTCTCGGACGCGGTTCGCCGTGCGCGAGCGGGGATCGCCGACGAGAACCGTCCCACGGGTTCGTTCCTGTTTTGTGGTCCGACCGGCGTCGGTAAAACCGAGCTGGCCAAGGCGCTGGCCGAGTTCCTTTTCGATGATGAACGCGCCATGGTGCGCATCGACATGAGCGAATACTCCGAGCGGCATTCGGTTGCGCGTCTTGTCGGGGCGCCACCCGGTTACGTCGGCTACGAGGAAGGCGGCCAGCTCAGCGAAGCCGTCCGCCGTCGGCCCTATTCGGTGGTGCTGCTCGACGAGGTCGAAAAGGCCCATGTGGGCGTGTTCGACACATTGCTGCAGGTCTTCGACGACGGACGCCTCACCGACGGTCAGGGCCGCACGATCGATTTCCGCAACACGATCCTGATCATGACCTCGAACCTGGGGTCGTCGGCGATCGCGGACCCGACGCTATCGCGCGAGCAACGGCAAGAAGCCGTGTTGTCTAGCGTTCGGGGCCATTTCAAGCCGGAGTTCTTGAACAGGCTGGACGACATCGTCGTGTTCGATTCGCTATCGACTCAAGAACTGACTTCGATCGTGGACGTGCAGCTGGAACGGCTGCAAGGGCGCCTGGCGGATCGTCGCCTGTACCTCGATGTCGACGATGCAGCGCGTCAATGGCTCGCCGAGCGCGGCTTCGACCCCGTATACGGGGCCCGGCCTCTGCGCCGCCTGGTGCAAAACGCGATCGGTGACAAGCTGGCGCGGAAACTGTTGGCGGGCGATATCCACAACGGTGACACCGTCGGGGTTTCGGTGGATGCCGATGGCAAGGAATTGAAGGTCGACAGAATCTAGCGTCGCGTGGTTGGCAGGGTGAGACTATTCTGCCAACCATGCTCCCGCCACCTAGCCCCAATGTCTCTTCACGTCCGACACCGCTGGTGGCCGGCGCACTGATCTGTGGTGTCGCCGTCCTGGCCACGATTCTCGAGGGCGCTTTCTGGATCGCTTTTTGGTCCGAGATCAGTGATCTGGCCAGCGCCGAAATATCGGACCCCGAAGCCGAAGAGGTATTCAGCGTCTACCGCAGCATGCTGATCCTGGTCGTGGCCGGCAGCAGCCTGCTCGGTTTCCTCACGATGGGTGGCGCGATCGCGGCCATGACCGGTAAGAACTGGGGGCGCATCATCGTGTGGGTCGCGGGCGGCGTCGTGGCCCTGTGGCATCTGTGTTGCAGCGGATACACTTTGCTGTTTCGGGCGGTGTTTACTCAGGTCTCGAACGAAGCTCAGGCGCAGGATGGTTACGATCCGACCCAAGACGTCAGCATGTGGATGGTCGATGCGGCCATCATCAGCGGCTTCATCGCCGCCGTTGCCGTGCTCATCGGGATCATCTTGATCGCGCAAAGCTCGGTCAACGCCTACTTCCGGGCTCTCAAGCCTCCACCTCCACCGCAGTACAACCCGTACGGCTATCCGCCGCAGGGTCCCTATGGCGGGCCTCCCTACATGCGTTGATGCCGCATGAAATCGCCAGCGCGCGGACGCGTGCTGGTGCCGTCGTGTCATCGATGCTTCCGCATACGCCGAATACACGTGTCGCCCAGGTTCGTGACGCCTCCCTGGTCGCAGTGGGCGCCGTGTTCCAGTCCCGCGAACGCGCCTGCCGGTATCGACCGTGGCGCGGTTTCGATCAGCACGTGACGAGGCTGACGCTGTCGTGTCGAGCCACCGGTGCATAGAATCCCTGCATGCCTCACCCCATCGTGGTAGCGCACCGCGGCGCCAACATCGACATCCCGGAACAGACACTCGCGGCGTATTCGCGCGCGATCGAGCTCGGCGCCGACGGGATCGAATGCGATGTGCGTTTCACTCGCGACGGGCATCTCGTGTGTCATCACGACCGCACCATCGAACGCACCTCGAACGGGACCGGATCGATCTCCCGCCTGACGCTGGCCCAGCTGCAGGAGTTCGAGTTCTCCGGTAAGCACGGCCCTGAGACGGGACGGCACCAGATCACGACATTCGCTTCACTTCTCGAACTCGTCAATGCCGCAGGCCGCCCGGTGACGATGCTGATCGAGACGAAACACCCCAGCCGGTACGGGGCGAAGGTCGAGGAAGCCGTCCATGCCGCGCTCGCCGACTACCCGGACATCCCCGCGGTCGTCATGTCGTTTTCGCGGGCAGCGGTGACGCGCTACCGCAGGCTCGACCCGAGCATCGACCTCGTGTGGCTGTACGAATACGCCTTGGGGGCGCCACCTTCGGGCGCGACCGTCATAGGTCCGCGGCTCGACCAGGTACACAACGATCCTGGCTTGATCGCCCGCCATCAAGCTAAGGGCAGGCGCGTATTCGTATGGACCGTCAACACCGCGCAGGACGTCAAACTTGTCGCCGAGGCGGGCGCCGACGCGATCATCACCGACGACCCGGAACTGGTGATGGCAACCCTCAACACCAAAAGCGTGTAAACCATTTACGCTGTTTCGGCATATTTGTCTGGTTCAGGACCAATAATTGGCCCATATTGTTGCGATTGAGACATCGACCACCTGGCGGAAGACTATGTCTGAAGGGCCAACTACCGGTATCTTTGAAGCTGATTTGTTCGCGCGTTACCCCCCGTTTACAAATCTTTCACGCCTCGGCGTCATTCCGTAGCGGCACACCCGCCCGGGCATGAGAGGAGGATCGTTGAGCATCGCGATCAACAGCGGTACAACTTGGCAAACCCGCGTGCCTCACCACGCGCGCAGCGCGGCGGCTGTTCGACGGTGGCTCGCGAGCGCGCTGGGATCGACCTGCCCGGACCTGATGGAAGACCTTCACGCCGTCTCCACCGAACTCATCTGCAACGCCGTACGCCATGCACCACCGCTCCCGGAAGGCGACATCTGGGTGCACTGCGAACTCAACGACGACACGATCGAATTCTCGGTAACCGATGGCGGGGCCGAAACCCCGCCGTGCATGCGCAAACTCGACACGACCTCGCCAAATGGCCGCGGACTGTTGATCGTGACAGCGCTGGCGCACCAATGGGGCGTCCGCGACGGAATCGACAGTCGCACCGTGTGGGCACGAATGACGGGTACGCCAACACCGGCTGTCAGCGGTCCGTAAGCTGTCACACTGTGAGTAAGCGACGTAAACACCACCGCGCGGATAGCGCGAAACCTCGCAAAGAGAAGGTCCGCGACGTATTCGTCGCCCGACCGTTCGAGAATCTTCCCAATGAAGGCGACTGGGTCGCCATGCGCGAGCTGCTTCCCGCAGCGACCGCCGAGCTGAAACTGTCTTCCGAATACGCCGAGCAAGTCAACGGGCGAAAAATCACCCTGACCACGGTTCTTCCGCTCGCGTGGCCCGCAATGGCCCGCGCCGACGGCGAAATCTTCGTCGCGATGCAGCGGCAGTTCCAGTCCGGCGACCTGAGCCGCGACGTCGCGGCTTCCCTGTTGGCTGCGCTCGCCGCACAACCGGGTAAACCGGTGGCAGTGCCGTCACGGCCGGGACCGGGCCCGCGTATGCAGGACCTGCTTGACGGGGAACCTTTGAATGTCGAGCTGCACGACACGTTCGACTACTGGTTGGCGCAGGACGCGGAGTCCACGCCGCAAATCCAGGCGAGCATGGAACGCGCCAACGAATCGATCTTCCCGACGAAGAAACTCGACGGCGTCGACGGCGCCTACTGGTGTGTGACGCCGGAACGCAGCCACGTGCGCATCGTCCTGCCGCAGGACGAAGACGCGGCCCTGAACGCTTTGGCTCGCCTTCGTGCCGCCGACGACCTGAAACTCGTCGACGATTCGAAATTCGCCGGAATGTTCCGTGCGCACGGCCTGCTCGTGCCCGTCTGGGACCTGGCCCAAGACACCAGCGCCGAAGACTGCCATGCACCAGCGGCCGCGTTCATGGACCGTTACATGAAGGCCCTGGAATCGACCGATCCGTTGGATTCGAGCGCCCGCCGCGCCAAAGATGGCCTCATCGGCCGCCAAATGACGCTGCGCTAACCACGGTTCATGCAATTCCATACCCGAGGTCCCCTCTACCTCGACATTGCCCTCTATACGGCGTCGGCCGCATTCGCCGGTTACACAGCGATGTGGTCGACCCTGCCGTCCCATCAGTTCTGGGGCGGCATAGCGCTCGGCGGGTACCTGCCCGCCGCGATCATCAGTGCGATGCTGTTGACGCGCTATGCCGTGCCCGTCGTGACCCGCATGTGGGTCAGTGTCGCGGCTGTCGCGGCCGTCGTCGTCATGCCGCTGGTCGCAGCGGTGTTCGAACGATCCAATGGCGTCGGCGGACGCGCCCAGGAAGAAGTCCTGGTCGTGGAAGCATCCGGCAGGCGACTCGTCGATACCGGTTCGCCGTACCTGACGGCCGGGCAGATCGCCGAGTATCCCGGTGGTGAACAGCTGCTGGCCTACAACCCGTACCAGCCGGGCATGGCCGTTTTCGGGCTGCCCCGTGCGCTCAGTGGCAGCGGCTGGTTCGGCGACGCCCGGCTATGGTTCGCGCTGGCCACCCTCATCGCGGTCGTCATCGCGCTGCGGCTGCTGACGCAGGAGTCGATGTCGAGACCCGTGTGGATTCGCGCCGTGCAGGCTGTCGGCGTGTTGCCAATCTGCGCGTTGACGCTGGCCACCGGCGGGGACGACCTTCCGGTTCTGGCCCTGTGTCTCCTCGCGTTCGCGTGTGCCGCGACCGACAGACCTCTCGGTGCCGGGATCGCGATCGGGATCGCGGCGGCATTGAAACTTTTTGCCTGGCCGGTGCTTTTCGTACTTCTCGTTTTCGTCGTCACCCAACGTTCCGTCGTCCGTTTTGCGCCAGTCGCGCTCGGCATCCCGATATTGACGTTGTTGGCGGCGCTTCCCAACTGGGACGGGTTCGTCGACAACGTGATCGCCTTCCCGACCGGCAACGGTCTCGTGGAGTCTCCGGCGGCGTCGCCGTTCCCGGGCTATCTCATCGCGACGTACGTGCCCGCGGGCGGCATCATCGCCCTTTCCGCGCTCGGGGTCACGGCCCTGGTGATCGCGGTCTACGTAGTGCTGCGCCCGCCCCGATATGCGTCGTCGGTCGCGATGTACTGCGCGGCCGGTCTGCTCGCAGCTATTGTGCTCCTGCCTGCCAGCCGCTTCGGTTACCTCCTTTACCCCACCGTGTTCGCGGTGTGGTGGTGGGTTATGGCGCAGACGCGCGAACCGTACAACCCGTGGCAGATACCGCGGCGACTACGGTTCGCGTCAAGTTTGCGGCGCCCAGTCATTTGAACGTTCGATCACGCCAGGTACCGTTAATTGGTATGGAGATGAGTTGTCCCAAGTGCCGTGGAATGATGCGCCAATTCGAACGTAATGGCGTCACCGTCGATCAATGCACCGAATGCAGGGGGATTTTCCTGGATCGCGGTGAATTGGAACACCTGATGGACGCAGAGTCCAAGTTCAACGCACCGGCCGCTGCACCACCACCACCGCCGCCTGCACCACAGGCTCCACCACCACCGCCGCCTCCGCCGGCGGCAGCACCCGGACAATACCCTCCGCCTCCGTCTCCGTACGGGCACGCAGGGCACGGTGGCTACCGTCCGCAATACCGTCACGGCTACGGGCATGCCGGTTACCGTCACGGTTACGGCCGCGCTGGCTACCGCCATGGCTACGGTTACGGCTACCCCCGTAAACGCCGCAAGAGCTTCTTCCAGGAGCTTTTCGATTAGAGCCGATTTAGAGCTGACACGAAGCGGCGCCGGGTTCGAAATAACGAACCCGGCGCCGCTTCGTCGTT
>DXIM01000002.1 GCA_019112895.1 Candidatus Stackebrandtia faecavium | reverse complement strand
GGAGCATGGATTCGCTAAAGGTTTCCGCGACATCCACGAAGGACCATCCCCGCTCGCGCGGGGAGCACCCGCGCCGGCAATGGTGTGGGGGGCACGTTCTAGGACCATCCCCGCTCGCGCGGGGAGCACATCTTCCAAATTCCTGTTGATTTCTGTTACCAAGGACCATCCCCGCTCGGGCGGGGATGGTCCCGACTCCCGCGCCTTGGCGTGCAGCGGCACTTCGTGCTCCCCGCTCAGGCGGGGATGGTCCGAGCTGATGGACGCTGAATTTCCCGAGCCGACAGTGCTCCCCGCGCAGGCGGGGATGGCCACCGGCTGCACCGCAACCGACCACCCCGGTCGCGCCCGACCCCGACCACGCCGACCCAAGCAGAAGGACCACGCGATATCAACATCGCGTGGTCCTTATCGACTACTGACCAGTATCATCCTTGATGGACAACACGAGCCGAAGCAGCGGCAGCAATCGCCACCCCTGCTTAATCGTCCTTATTGATGAGTTCCGGGTTCTTCTTGACCCATTCGTCCATCGTGTCTTCCTTCAGGGCGGTGAATAGGTCATCCGCGACCTGCTGCGGCTCCCCTTCGGGAAGCACTTCATACGAAGTCATGCCGTCGTTATAGGTCTCGGACGGCAACCGGACAGTACTGAGCTTATTGGGCTTGATGCCACGAAGAGCCCAGGCATAGTCCACGTTACTATGTCCATTAAGGTCGAGAGTGAGACTACTTCCGACGTCTTCGATGAGGGCCCCGACCTTGGTGGGGTTGGTGATGTAACCCTCCTCGCCGGCCTTCACCAGCAGCTGCTTGATGAAGTGCTGCTGCATATGTTGCCGGCCATAGTCACCGACGCCGTACTCGACTGGGAACTCCGGATTGCTTGTGTCGTAAGCCTTGCGCTCCCGGACGATCCACAATGCCTCTTGTGAGTTGTATTCGTTGCAGCCCTTCTTGAAGGTGCGAACTTCGTCCTCTTCGCGCATTTGATGGTCCAGCTGCATGTCCATCGGCAGACACAAGTCGATCGAACCCATCGTTTTCACGGCTTCCAGGAAACCTTCGAAACCGACGATCGCGGCCCCGTCGAACGACTCAATACCGGTCAGATCAGACAACGTCACGGCCAGGTTTTGGAACCGTTCCTCCGCGGTGTCGCCACCCGCCTGATATGCGGCGTTGATCTTGTCGCTGCAGGGTTGGCCATTACCGCAGTCCGGAATATCCACTTTCAAGTCACGCGGGATCGAAGTGATCGTCGCTTCGGTCAGTTCCTTATTGATGTGAAGGATCATGATCGTGTCGGCACGGTCTTCGCCGTCGCTATCGTTGACGCGCAGGTCCGTACCGATCATCAACAGATTCAGCGGGCCCTTGAGGTTGCCTTTCGGTTTATCACCGTCGCCGAGAAGGTCCTTCGCATTGGATGCGGTGTTGACCTGATTGAAAATCGAGGCGGCGTACACGGCTCCGCCGCCCGCGATAACCATCAAAATCGCGCCGAACCCGACGAGGATTTTCGCCCACAACGGGGAACGTGCCTTGTCTTTCGGGGTCGGTGGATCGGTGTCGGTCATCTGGCGGTCCTTGTATTGCATGAGGGGGTGGGGGGTTGCAAGTATCCCTAAGGTTAATGCTCGGCAACAAACGAGGCAAACTTCGGACCGTCATGCTGCCTGCACACAGGAGCAATACGTGGTTCGCTATATGCCAATAATTGCCGTTATTAACCATTCGCCAAGACATATTCGCAGACGAAAAAAAGCGAACGGAGCATGCACCCCGTTCGCCGCGAAAAGTTCGCTCAAAGATTGGCTGGCGATTCGTACGAACGCCCCCGGATGCCGCCGGTCCGGCGACGTGAAACAGCTGCTGGTTCCGGGATCGGGTCCGGGTCCGAGTCCGGCTCCTCGTCTTCGAAACCGGGGACGATACCGGTGTCGTCGGCCCCGCCCTCCGTCTCTCGCGCGCTGGTCGACTGAACCGGCACGTAAACCGGTCGACGCACCGCTGCCCGCCGGGCCGCCACGTTACTGCGCACCACCCGCAGCCGCAAAAATCGGACGAAAGCCAGCAGCAACGCCAGCGAAACACCGAGACCGAGCCAAAAACCCGGTCCAACGAAAATGACTCCCGCGATCTCGGCAAGGTTCAGCGCAAGCAGTGTGAACAGGACCTGGCGGTGACGTTTCTGCCACCAGGCGCGCATCTGGGCCGAACCCACTGAGTTCTCCTTGCCGTACCGTGAGTCTTGCGCCGCTTCCGGCTCCAACCGTACCGATGATCCTTGGCGCGCACCGGACCGCTCCCACGGGGACATAGCCGCGACTTCAGACGGTTCAGTGTCGACCGGCTCCACCGACTCTGCCGCAACTGCGTCCGCCACGCTCGGCGGAGTCTCGCTCTCCAGCAACGACGCGGACTCTTCCACGTCGCTGTCCTCGCTCGGGCCGTTCACCGGGTTCGAGCCCGGGATCGTGCTTTGGCGGGGTTTGCGCTCCAGCACACGGGCCTGGGACGCCTCAAGTTCTGCGGCCATCCGTTCGTCGGCGTCGTAGCGGCGCACAAGCGCGGGCGCCAGCGCGAGCAGCCCGGCCGCCGCCAACACTGCTAGCAATACCGACGTCGGCATAGCCCCTCCTTGAATCGTGCGCCGCTACTGAAGCGTACGCCTCAATGCTGTCAGTTAATCGACATTGGGCCAGAACTCAACCAGTTAGCTACACTTTCACATCCATGCCCACCCGAAACAGGCGTTTTCGCACTACGCGACTCAATGCATGGAACGTAGCCAGCGCTGGAGCACCCCGCCGTCGGTGACGTCTTCGACGGTCATCGAATAACCTATGTGGTCTCGCCATAGTCCGTTTATATACAGATAGGACTTGAAATAGGCTTCTTCGCGGAAGCCGAGCTTCTCCACCACTCGCCGGCTCGGCTGGTTATGCGGCTGGATGTTGACTTCGATGCGGTGCAGCGCACCGAAACGGAACGCGTGGTCGCACACGAGCGCCAACGCGGTAGGTGTGATCCCTTTGCCGGCGTGGTCTTGATCGACCCAGTATCCGGCGTGAGCGGAGCAAAAAGCGCGCCGCACAATGTTTCCTATGGTCAGACCACCAACGAGGACACCGTCGTAGCAGACCGCGAATGGCCAGGTCGTGCCTTCTTTGGTGGATTTGCGTAGGTCGTTGTACATGGCGCGGAAGCCTGCCGCCGAGTTGGCTTCCCTCCATGTTCCGCCTGGCCGCGGCTCCCACCTGGCCAACCACTCCTCGTTGGCGACACGCACTTTGCTCCACTGTTGGGCGTCCGAACGCTCATATGGACGCAAGGTAACTCGGTCGTGGACCAAAACGGCGGGCCAACCGGGGTGGTGCTTCTTCATCGGTGCCTATCGAAAAGAAGTACGTCTATCGTCGAACCTGCGGGTGCAGTGGTGACTTTCTCTCCCAACACCATCAGACCTGTGGCTTGGGCTATACCGGACAGAGTGTACGGGCCTCCCGGTAGCGGTGCCACGGTGTAGCCGCCCCCTCGGCGTTCGGCGACGTGAGCGGGCCGGAATTCGCGGTAATGCGACGGGGAAGTGACCGGTTCGATCAGGTTCGCTTTCACGCTTTGCCGGAACACGGGTTCGGCACCGGCGAGGCGCATGATGAGGGGTCGCACCAACACTTCGAATGCGATCATCGCGGCTCCGGGGTCGCCCGGCAGGCACGCGATCGGTACTTCTTCGGGACCGACGCTTCCGAAGCCGATCGTGGAACACGGGTAGACCGCTACCGGCGAGAATTCGACGGTCTTGTCGCGCCCGAAGGTGCGACGAACCATGTCGCCGGGTCCGGTTCCGGTTCCGCCAGTGGTGACGATGAAGTCGGCCCGCAGGGTCTGGTCGTCGAGGACGGTGCGCAGCGCTTCCGGTTCGTCGTCGCAGATGCCGATCCGGAAAGCGTGGGCACCGGCTTCCGATGCCGCGGCCGTCAACGCGTGCGAGTTCGCGTCGACGAGCTGACCCGGCTGCGACACGCGTCCCGTGTCCATGAGTTCGTCGCCGGTCGCGATGAGGACGACCCGCGGGGTTGGACGCACGACGACGTCTCCGACCCCGGCCGCGGCGAGCAGTCCGATGAGCTGCGGCGTGATGTGGCGTCCCTCGGTGGCGAGCACTTCGCCGGAGCCGGCGTCTTCGCCGGCGTGACGCAGTCCGTGGCCACGTTTCGGTACTTGCCCGACCTGGACGGCCGCCATGCCTTCGTCAGTCCACGACATCGGGATCACCGTGTCGGTGCCGACTGGTAGGACCGCGCCCGCGGCCACCGCGAAGCAGGTTCCTTCGATGAGCCGTACCGGTCGCCAGCTTGCCGCTGACACGTCGCCGAGGACTTTCAACGACACTGGGCGTTGCGGCGTCGCACTGGAGACGTCCTCCATACGTACCGCGTAACCGTCGACGGTCGCGTGGTCGAACGCCGGCAGCGGGCCCGGAGCGGTGACGTCGCTGGCGAGGACGCACCCGCAGGCGGCTGTGAGGTCGAGGTCGATCGAAGGTAGTGGCCTGACTCGCGCCAATGCAGACGACAAAAACTTCGCCAGCGCCATCGGCTCCCCGTTATTGTCCACAGTCAATTCCCCCGTTGTCGCAGTGCTGGCAAGGAAACCGCGGCACTGTTATGCGTCTTTTTGTTCTTCCATGAAGGTCGCAAGCCAGTCCCTGAATTGGCCCATATCGTCTCGGTCCCAAGCGAGTTCGACAATGGTGCGCAGGTATCCGGCGGGTTCGCCGGTGTCGTGGCGGGTGCCGCGGAACACGATGCCGTGTACGGGCACACCTTTGTCGAGGAGCCTCGCCATGGCGTCGGTGAGCTGAATTTCGTCGCCTCGGCCCGGCTCTGTTTCCTTGATGGCGCCGAAGATTGCGGGCGGCAGCACGTAGCGACCGATGAGGATCAGGTTGCTGGGCGCTTCGTCTGCGGGTGGTTTTTCGACTAGACCGGTCACGCGCACGACATCGTCACTGTCGGGGGCGGCTTCGATCGCGGCGACACCGTACCGGCTGACGGCTTCGGGCGGGACCTCAAGCAGTGCGAGCACAATGCCGCCTGTGCGTTGCTGCAGTTCCAGCATCCGCGACAGCAGTTCGTGTTTCGGGTCGATGAATTCGTCGGCCAACAAGACAGCGAACGGTTCACCGTGCATGTGTGTTTCGGCGTAGGAGACCGCGTGTCCGAGGCCGAGCGGTTCCGACTGACGGCAGGTGTAGATTTCGGACAGCTCAGATGGGGCGATGACGGCTTCGAGGCGTTCCTTGTCTCCGCGTTCGGTGAGCCGCTGTTCAAGGTCGGGGCGCCGGTCGAAATGGTCCACCATCGACGTCTTGCCTCGGCCGGTGACGAGCAGGACGTCGCCGATTCCCGCGGCCGCCGCTTCTTCCACAATGTGTTGCAGTACGGGCTTGTCGATGACTGGGAACAGTTCTTTCGGCACGGCCTTCGTGGCCGGCAGGAAACGAGTTGCCATTCCGGCGGCAGGAATGACCGCCTTAACACCTTGTCCAAGTTCTGCTGCAGCTGACATGTTGCGAGCCTAACGGTCTTGGCCACAATCAGTGAGCCACCCGCCATGTGTCGCGCCCACCGGCTTTCGCGGCGTAGAGGGCGTCATCGGCCGCGGCCAGCACTTCTGAACCGGTCCTACCGTGCATCGGATATACGGCAACGCCGAGCGATGCGGTGACCGAAACCGCCTGCACCGCACCGTCTTCGGCGACGGGAAGGGTGATTTCGTGTTCGCGGACGACTTCGACGAGCCGGTCGGCCACGACGCTGGCACCGTATTCGCCGGCTTCGGGCAGCAGCACCACGAATTCTTCACCGCCGTAACGAAATGCCAGGTCAACCTCGCGCACTTGGCTTCGTATGCGTCTGGCCACTTCCGCCAGGACGACATCGCCGGCGAGGTGGCCGTACGTGTCGTTGATGTTCTTGAACCTGTCCAGGTCGAGCGCGATGACGGCGGCGTCGCGACGGAAACGGGCGGCGCGCTCGATCTCTCGGGCTAGGGCAACCTGCAGGTAGCGGTAGTTCCACAATCCGGTCAGCGGGTCGGTGAGCGACAGCCGCTGGACTTCCTGGTGAGATAGGACGTTTCCGATCGCAACGGCCGCTTGACTGGAGAAAGTGTGCAGGGTGGAGATGTCGTCTTCGTCGAAGTCGTCACCGCCGAACCGGTCGTAGACGGCCAACACTCCGAGAAGGCCACCGGCGTCGCCGTAGGGCAAGGCGTCGATCCCGGTGTCGGACAGCGCGACGATCGGCAACGCAATATAGGTTGATCCGTGGGGTTCGTGCGCCACGAAGGTCCCGGGCTCGATGTCTTCGACACGCCCCGCGCGCGCCTGCCCGTCCGCCGCCACACCCCCGAGCATCCCGTCGCCGATCGCTATCTCGACCTGGCCGAGGCTGCCTTCGACGTACTCCAGGTTGTGGTTTTTCAGCATCCCGCTGGTGTTGCCGACAAGTTTGGAGGGGTCGTTTCGGTCGACGAGCATGACGATCCCGCTGCGTGCACCGGTCGCGGACTTGGCCGTGGCGACGATGACCTCCAGAATCCGACCAAGGTCCAAAGTGCTGGACAGGGTCTGCCCCATCACGCGCAACTGCCCCCGCAACTGGTCACGGCTGGTCGTCAACGCGTTCACATAGCCTTGGGTTTCGCGGGCCATCCGGTTGAACGTGCGGGCCAAGGCAGCCAATTCGTCGCTGCCTTGCACCGGCACGCGCACGCTCAGGTCTCCTTGCGCGATCGCTTCAGCGCCCGCGGCGACGTCGGACAGGGGCCGTGTTGTCGAACGCGAAAGCAGGGCCGCGGCCCCGATCGACACCACGGTCGCGAGTACGGCAGCTATCAGCAGCAACGGACCGAGCGCATCGATGCGCGCCGACTCCACGGTCAGGACCAACGGCATCGGCATGTTCCGGTCTGCGCGCACTTTCCGGGCAAAATAGTCGTTTTCGGCTCCGACTGTCTCCACGTCGTCGGACCGCTGTGTCGCGGCCAGCGATGTCTTCGCCAGCTGTAGCGAACTCAGGGAGGTCAGGAAGTCGCTGCGTCCGTCGTCGACGGTGATGTCGACGCCGTTGGTTTCGCCCGCGAGATGGTCGACGTAGTCGCTGTCGACGGGGCGCCACACGTCGATTGCCGCGTAGCGTTCCGCGTCGGCGCCCTGCACGTCGACTCGGGCGTGTAGCGCGGTGATAGCCCCGCTGGGTTCGACACGGGATTCCCCGCACGACACGACGCCGGAGGCGGGCGGTTGCTGCCCCGCCTGTGACAGGACTTCGTTGTCGGCGTCCGTGACCGTTACGGCGGTGATCGGATCGGTCTTCGACATTTTCGTCACGATCGAATCCAGCGCTTCTTCGTCGACGTCGAAGAGGCCGCCGACGAAACCGGCCGCGGTGCGCATCTCCTGGCAGTCGGAGACGATGGATGACGTGATGCTGCGAGATGCGTCGTCGAGTCTGCTCGTCGCCCGCGCCGACACGAAAGCGTCGGCGACGGCACCGATGAAGACGCCTCCGAGTAGTACCGGACCAAGAACGACGAGCAGGAAGGCGACCGTGAGCCGAGTCCGCAGCGACATGGCACGCCTCCTTCCGTCGACCCAAGACGCCCGCGAGCGTGACATAGTGCGATCACTTGTATACCGTGAGCGACGATCTTGGGCAAGGATGCGTCGATTTAGGGAGACCCATGCCGCATTCGAACCAGTTGCCCGACACACCCACCAAGCGCCAACTCCGCAGTCACCTTCTTCAACGACGCGCACGCATGTCGGTTTCGCATGTCGCACAAGCATTGCGGTCCCAGAGGAGCCATCTTCATGCTGGGCTGACTGCCGCGGGCGCCACCACGGTGGCCGCGTATGCCCCAATAGGGCGCGAACCTGGGGGTGATGACCTGCCTCGGCGTCTTCATAATGCCGGCTTTCGTGTCCTGCTGCCGCTGCTACGCGCCGATAATGACCTCGACTGGGCGGTCTACGACGGCACCTTGGTCGCTGCCCGTTTCGGTCTGCGGGAACCCGATACGCCAAGTCTGGGGGTTAACGCGATCGGCGAAGCCGACGTCGCGATCGTGCCCGCCTTGGCCGTCGGCCGCGACGGTATGCGCCTAGGCCGCGGCGGCGGCAG
>DXIM01000012.1 GCA_019112895.1 Candidatus Stackebrandtia faecavium | reverse complement strand
CCCGGCCTGTTCCCAAAAACGCAGTGTCGATGCGCGCACGTCGAGCGCCGCGGCGAGCTGCCCGATCGTCATCGAGTCGTCGGTGCGCGCAGGGCTTTCGGTGTTGTTTTCGCCGCTGATGAGCCGAAGTGCGTCTTGTGCGGCCAAGGCTTCGGCCCGTTCCTTCGACAGGTCAAGATGGAACCGGCTGATGCGCGCGGCGGCGGCATCGGACTCGATAGTCCACAAGGTTCTTATGGTGTCGCTGGCGGTCACGGGGCCGACCGCGACGGCCAGACCGCGATAGGCGTTCAAGGCCAACTCATGGATCGCGCTGAAAAGGCGGTAACCGTTGGCTGCTCGCCGCGCGGGCGGGATGACGCCCTGGCGCTCCAGTTTGCGGACCTGAGCAGGCGAGTACCGGGTTCTGCGGGCCAGCACGGACGTCGTGAACTGCGTGGAAGGACCGGCGTTGGTGACGGAAATCGTGGTAACCCTCTATATGCACTTTAAGTCGACACTTGAAGCATGAGTATGCAACATGTCCTCGACACCGTGCGTGCCTTCGACGGTGTGCACGAGCTCGCACCTGCGCCGGGCAGCCGCTTCCTGCGGATCGCGTGGGGTGACCATTTCTTCTATTACGCGCCGGACGAATGCACCCCATCCAATACGCAGCCGTACGCGACGATCGTGACGAAGGACTATCCCGGCGACGACGCGAGCCGGCTGGACGAGGCGGGCCGCTGGCGCGTCAACATCCATGTGGGGCGGATGAGGTTTCTCGAATTGCTCGGCGAGGATCCGCGTAGCTTCGGCGATCGCGACTTCGCGGTCGCCGACGAAATCCTGCCGCACCCCGTGTATGGCGCCATCGGGTGGGTCGCCGTCGTGAACCCGCATGACCTCGTGGAGACCGTGTGTGGTCTGCTGCGCGATGCGCATGACGACGCCGCCCGGCGTTTCTCGCGACGACAGCGGCGCGGTGACAGCTAGGCCGTCTCATTTGTCGTGACGCAACCACAGGTGTCGGCCTAGTCCGCCGCGGTCGGTGAGGCGCGCTGCTTCGCTGGCTGTAGACAGCCGGCCCAGGTACGCGCTCGGGTCGTTGCGCGCGAGCTCGAGGTTGGGACGCGTCCCGTCGATGCCGAGCGAACGCAGCGCTTTGTCTTGAGTCGTAATGCTTCCGGGTCCCAGCGAATCGAACGCGACGTGCGCGGTGATGTCGCGGGAACCGTCAGGTATCGGCTCGGTCTGTTTTCCCTCGAGGTAGCCGGTGAGCGTCCCGGCTGAAGGACGGTCGGCGGCGGTGTGACCATAGTCGACGGCGAGTGCGCAGCCGCGTCTCAACCGCCGCGTCAACGAAGCCCACGCCCGATCGCGGGCGAGACCGATCTCGGCGACGCGGCCGTGCGGCCACCACGTGTCGAGCCATCGTTGTTGAGGCGCGTCCACGGCTGGCCCCGGCGCGGTTTCCCCGTTCACCGGGTCAACCAGCTGCAGGCGGGCTCGACCGTGATCGTCGCGCACGGCGACATCGAGCGGCACGTTGTCGAGCCATTCGCATGCCACGACCATGCCGACGATGTCGCCGGGCGGATCGTGCCGCCACTCGATCCGCGGGTCGAGTGGCGGGCGCGGGCGCACGTCGACACCGACGAGTTCGAGGCGGCCGTCCAAGTCGTCGACGTCGAGGAGGTTGTGTAGGAGTTCACCGCTGCCGGCACCCATGTCGACCAGCGTGAACCGTTGCGGCCGTTGCAGGCGGGCGTCGACTTCGCGCGCGAGCGCCGCGATCGCGCGCGCGAACAGGGGCGAACGCGACGAGGTGTCGAAATGTCGCCTGGGTTCCTGCGTCGTGTAGAAACCGCCGGGCTCGTACAGTCCTCGCCGCATCGCCTGCGACCACGTCAACGACCTGCCGGTTGTGGAACTGCTCACGCGCGCACTGTAGCGCGAGTTCCTGCGCGGGCCGCTCTATAGACTCTGCTGGCTCCACGAGCAGGCCCATCCGTATTCGTGACGCAAATGATTGATCAAATGTGATCAATACCGCGTTGTGGGATACATACTGTGGCCTTATCGTGAAATTGACCGGTACCCACTGACTTCGGACTGGATCTGCTTCCAATGGCAACCGCGACGCCATCTTCGGGCCGCACAGGCCAAGCCGCTAGCCGTTTGGACATAGGCGTGGTCTCCGCCGGAACCGTAGGCGCGGCGCTCGGGCATGCTTTGGCCCGCGCCGGCCATCATGTCGTGGCGGCTGCGGCCGTCAGCGACGAATCGAAACAGCGCGCGAAGCGGCTCCTACCGGAAGCCGAGATTCTGCCCGTGGATGAGGTGGTTTCGCGTTCCGCGCTGCTGTTGATCGCTGTTCCCGACGACGCCATCGCCGATCTCGTCGACGGCCTCGCGCGCGGCGGTCATTTCCAGCCGGGCCAGCTTGTGGCGCATGTCTCGGGCGCGCACGGCGTCGGAATTCTACGTCCCGCGGCCGAACTGGGCGCGTTGCCGTTGGCGCTGCATCCGGCGATGACGTTCACGGGGCGCGACGAGGACATCAATCGTTTGGACGGCTCCAGTTTCGGTGTCACCTGCGATCCCGCGTTGCGTCCGGTGGCGGAAGCCCTCGTCGTGGAGATGGGCGGCGAGCCGGAGTTCGTGGCGGAGGAACAGCGAGCGCTGTATCACGCGGCGTTGAGTCACGGCAGCAATCATTTGAGCACTTTGGTCAATGAGTCGCTCGATTTGTTGCGCGCCTGCGGTGTGGAGCATCCGGACCGGATGCTGGCCCCGCTGCTGTCGGCCGCTTTGGACAACACTTTGCGCCTGGGAAATAAGGCTTTGACGGGACCGATCGTGCGCGGGGACAGCGGAACCGTCGCGTCGCACCTGGCGACGCTGCGCAAGCAGTCGCCCGACGCGTTGATCGCCTACCGGGCGCTGGCGCGACGCACCGCGGACCGCGCGATCGCGACCGGGAAACTCGATGTGGATCAGGCCGAGACCCTGCTGGAATGTTTGGCCGACGACGACCCGAAGGACCGGCAATGACCGTAGTAGCGCATGATCGCGAAGCACTGGACGCCGCCCGATCCAAAATGGATGGGACCGTGGCGCTGGTGCCGACCATGGGCGCTTTGCACGACGGCCACCGCGCCAACATCCGCGCCGCCAAAGCCGCGGCGGAGCACGTCGTGGTGTCCGTATTCGTCAATCCGCTCCAGTTCGGACCGAACGAGGACTACGACCGCTACCCGCGACAGCTCGACGACGACGTCGCCATCTGCGAAGCCGAAGGCGTCGACCTGGTTTTCGCGCCGGACGTCGAAACGATGTACCGGCCCAAAGGTTTCCGTCTGACCGAGGTCACGTTGAGTGCGGGGCCGGCCGGGGACCAGTTGGAAGGCGCATCGCGGCCCGGTTTCTTCAACGGAGTCCTCACAGTCGTGGCGAAGCTGTTCCAGCTGGTGAAGCCGCAGCTGGCGTTTTTCGGGGAGAAGGATTACCAACAGTTGGCGCTCGTACGTCGCATGGTGTTCGACCTCGATTTCGATATCCGTATCGTCGGTGTGCCGACGGTGCGCGAACCGGACGGTTTGGCGCGTTCGAGTCGTAACGTCTACCTCAGCACCGACGAATACGAGGCAGCCCTGGCGATTCCTCGGGCGATCGCCGCGGCGCAGGCTTCGCCCGACCCGTTGGCGGCGGCCCGTGAGGTGTTGTTGTCCGCGCCGGGAGTGGAGGTCGACTACCTGACCATCATGGACCCGAACCTTGGTCGCACACCCGATTTCGGGGATGCGCGCCTTTTGATCGCCGCATTTGTGGGTAAGACCCGACTTATCGACAACGCACCTGTAACGATTGGTACGCAATGATTCGCAACATGTTGAAGTCCAAAATCCACCGCGCGACGGTGACCGAGGCCGACCTGCACTACGTCGGTTCCTGCACTGTGGATTCGGACCTGTTGGAGGCCGCAGACATCCTCCCGGGCGAGCAGGTCTCGATCGTCGACATCACCAACGGCTCCCGTCTCGACACCTACGTCATCCCCGGCGTGCGCGGCAGCGGAGTCATCGGAATAAACGGCGCCGCCGCACACCTCATCCACCCCGGTGACCTGGTGATCTTGATCTCCTACGCCGGCATGGACGATCACGAGGCACGCCACTTCGAGCCCAGCATCGTGCACGTAGATTCCGGCAACCGGATCATTGAGCTGGGCGACGACCCGGCCGAAGCCCCCGAAGGCACGGCCGGAGCCCCGCTAACAAGCCCGCTGGCTGAAGAAACAAAGCGGCCAATGGCCACACACTTGGCATAGTCTGTGCCGTTATGACAGACCAAGAACAGCCCGAAGCCGATGTGACCACGAAACCGGCAGAACCCAGCGACGACTTCGTGACGACTAGCCACAGTCTCGGTGACCTGCATTACACGGTGACGACGGGCAGGATCGTCCTGCGTGAGGAAGTGTTCGAGAAGGACACGTTCACCGGCATCAAATCGAAAGCGGAGCTTTCGATCACCGCCTACACCCGCGACGGCGCCGATGCCGCGCAGCGCCCGGTCACGTTCGCGTTCAACGGCGGACCCGGCTCGTCGAGCGCGTGGCTTCACCTGGGCGTGCTGGGTCCGCGCCGTGTCGAGGCACCCGATGCCGAAGTGGACCTTGCGCCTCCGTACACGTTGACCGACAACCACGAGACGCTGTTGCGCGACAGCGACCTGGTGTTCATCGACCCGATCTCGACCGGGTATTCGCGTCCGAGCGAAGGGAACGAAGCCAAGCCGTACCTGGGGTATAAGGGCGACATCGAATCGGTCGCCGAAGTGATCCGGCTGTGGACGACCCGCAATAACCGCTGGTTGTCGCCGAAGTTCCTCGCCGGCGAGTCTTACGGCACGACCCGGGCGGCCGGTTTGGCCGCGTACCTGCAGCGGCGTTTCGCGATGTATCTCAACGGCGTCATGCTGATTTCGCCGGTCCTGGATTTCGGTACGCTGCGCTTCACCGACCACAATGATCAGCCGTACAGCTTGTTCCTGCCCACGTATGCCGCTATCGCGCACTACCACGGTATGCACGAGGGCCGCGAGCTGTCCGATGTGCTGGATGAGGCGGAACGGTATGCCTCCGACACGCTGCCGTGGGTGTTGTCCCGCGGGGCACGCCTGTCCGCGGACGAACGCGCGGAGGCGGTGGCCACTATCGCGCGCCTGACCGGTCTGTCGCAAGAGTACGTCGACAGCGTCGATATGCGCATCGAGCACATCCGTTTCTACACGCAACTGTTGCGGCATAAGCGGATGAGCGTCGGCCGTCTCGACGGCCGGTTCACCGGTCACGAAGCCGATTACGGTCGGGAACGTTTCGGTTCGGACCCGTTCACCGACGCGATCGCCGGTGCATACGCCGCGGGCATCAACCATTACGTGCGGGCGGAACTGGAATACCACAACGACCTGCATTACGAGCTGATTTCGGATGCCGGCAGCAAATGGTCGTACACCGATTTCGAGGGCCGCAACATTTCGGTCGCCGACCGGCTCGCCGAAGCGATGCGGATGAACCCGCACCTGCGCGTGCACGTGGGCTGCGGTTACTACGACGGCGGCACGCCACACGCGGCCGCCGAGTACACGATGGCACGTTTGGCAATTCCGGAACATCTGCGCAACAACATCGAGTTCAAGTATTACGAGGCGGGACACATGATGTATGTGCACGCACAGTCGCGGTTGGCGCAGTCGCGGCATCTGTCCGAGTTCGTGACCGGCGGCGGATCGTGATCGAGCTGCCGCAACTGCCGTTGCTGCCGAAGCGACTTTTGGCGCCGGAACCGAGCTGGACGGAGACCACTGACGTCTGCGTCGTCGGTTCCGGTATCGCCGGACTCACGACCGCGTTGCATCTGCGCGAGGCCGGCCTCCACGTCACCGTCGTGACGAAAGTGGATATCGATGACGGTTCGACCCGCTGGGCCCAAGGCGGTATCGCCGCGGTCCTCGATCCACTCGACACGCCGGACGCACACGCACACGACACGATGGTTGCGGGCGTGGGCCTATGCGACGCAGCGGCCGTGGACGTCATGGTCAAAGAGGGGCCGCAGCAGGTCCGGGAACTGATCCACACCGGGGCCCAGTTCGACCGCAGCCGCGACGGCAACCTGAAACTGACCCGCGAGGGCGGGCACCGCGCGAACCGCATCATTCACGCCGGCGGCGACGCGACCGGCGCCGAGGTGCAGCGCGCTTTGCACGAGGCCGTGTTTAAGGATCCGTGGATCCGCGTCATCGATCACGCGCTGGTGCTGGACCTGTTGCAGGACAATAAGGGGCGAGCCTGCGGCGTCAGCCTGCATGTTCTCGGCGAGGGCACGGCCGACGGTGTCGGCGGCGTGTTGGCGCGCGCGGTCGTGTTGGCGACCGGCGGCATGGGGCAGGTGTTTTCGTCGACGACGAACCCAACAGTATCCACTGGGGATGGTGTGGCCGCCGCGTTGCGTGCCGGCGCGACCGTCACCGATGTCGAGTTCGTGCAGTTCCATCCGACCGCCCTGTACCTCGGCGGCGTCGGCGAACGCGATAGGCAACCGCTGATTTCGGAGGCGATGCGCGGCGAGGGAGCGTTCCTGCGCGACGGCGACGGGAAACGGTTCATGCCGGCAGTGCATGAGCTCGCCGAGCTCGCCCCGCGCGATGTCGTCGCGAAAGCCGCCACGACAGTCATGCGCCGCGACGGTACGAACAACGTGTGGCTGGATGCGCGGCACATGGGCGAAACACAGTTGGCAGAAAGGTTCCCGACGATTGTGGCGTCGTGCCGGGAGGCGGGAATCGACCCCGCGGCCGAACCGATCCCGGTCGCGCCGGCCGCGCATTACGCCTCGGGCGGTGTCCAGACCGATCTCAATGGTCACACCTCTGTCTCCGGTTTGTACGCCTGCGGCGAGGCGGCCTGCACCGGAGTGCACGGCGCCAACCGACTGGCATCGAATTCGCTGTTGGAAGGACTCGTGTTCGCGCGGCGCATCGCCACCGACATCGCGAAGGAACTGCCCGAACAGTCGGATCCCGCGGCGCCGCAGGATCTTCCGGCTTGGGTCGTGTCGACGAGCGTGCGGGACGGCTTGCAGCAGGCCATGACTGCCGGCGCCGGTGTCCTGCGTAGCGAACGCAGTCTGCACGAGACCGCGTCGGCGCTGTCGCGTGTCGGTGCCGAGCACAGTGGTAGGCCGCGGACGGAGACGTGGGAAGTCAGTAACTTGTTGACGGTGGCTTCAGCGTTGACGGCGGCCGCCTATGCCCGGCCGGAGACTCGGGGCTGTCATTGGCGTCAGGACTACCCGGACGCCGACGATGCCTGGTCCGGCCATTTCCGTGCCGCAATCGACCGTGACGGCGTCTTGACCGAAACCTGGGAGAACATATGAGCATTAAGGACACGCTTCGGGACGTCGGATTGGACCCCTTGGCCATCGACGACATCATCGAGCGCGCGCTGGCGGAAGACCTAGGGCCGCAATGGATCGACCCGACCAGCGAGGCAATTTTCGACGTGAGTGTGACGGGAGTGGCCGACATCGTGGCCCGGGAGCCCGGTGTCGTTGCGGGGCTGGCGGTTGCGCACGCCGTGTTCGCGCGTGTCGACGCGAGCGGTACCGCGAAGTTCGAGCAGCGCGTGGCCGATGGCAATCCCGTGGAACGTGGTGACGTGCTCGCGACGGTGTCGGGGCCGGTGCGGTACCTGCTGATGGCGGAACGGACCGTGTTGAACATCCTGAGTCGTATGTCGGGTGTGGCCAGTCATACGGCGCGATGGGCGCGCGAACTGTCGGGCACCGGCACGACGGTCCTGGACACACGCAAGACGAATCCGGGTCTGCGCATTTTGGATAAATATGCGGTGCGGGCCGGCGGCGGTGACAATAAGCGCATGGGTTTGTTCGACGCCGCGATGGTCAAGGACAACCATAAGTTCGCGGCGGGTTCCGTATCGGCGGCGTACGAGGCGGTCACGAAGAAGTTTCCGGATCTTCCCGTCCAGGTCGAGGTCGACACGATGGAGGAGGCGCGCGAGGCGATCGCCGCCGGCGTCGGTTTCTTGTTGTGCGACAACATGTCGCCGCAACTGCTGCGTGACGTCGTCGAGATGGTCGCGGGAAGGGCCGAGCTCGAAGCGACCGGGAATATTACTGTGGATCGTGCGCGGGAATACGCGGAATCCGGTGTGGACTATATTTCTTCGGGTGCCCTCACCCATTCCTCGCCGATTCTCGACATCGCCTTGGACATCCGTACCGACAATTAGATTCCATCCCGAGCCCGACTTCGCTTAAGGAACGCCATGCTTTTGTGTGTAGATATCGGCAACAGCAACTCCGTGTTGGCCACGTTCAACGGGGACCGGGAACTGGTGCATTCGTGGCGTATCAAGACCGACCCGCGCGCGACCGCCGACGAGCTGGCATTGACGTTTCGCGGCTTGCTCGACGGCGACGACGTGCAAGTTACGGGCATTTGCGTGTCCTCGACGGTCCCGCAGGCTCTGCGCGAACTGCGCACGATGCTGGAACGCTACTACCCGGATGTGCCGACGGTGCTGGTCGCGCCCGGGATCAAGACCGGTGTCCAGCTGGCGATCGACAACCCCCGCGAGGTCGGCGCCGACCGCATCATCAACACTCACGCTGCTTACCACATGTTCGGCGGCCCGTGCATCACTGTCGACTTCGGCACCTCGACGAACATCGACGCGATCTCGGGGCGCGGCGAGTTCCTCGGCGGTGCTTTCGCCCCCGGAATCGAGATCTCGATCGACGCGTTGGCGGCTCGCGCGGCGCAACTGCCGAAGGTTGAGCCGGCGAAACCCCGTTCCGTCATCGGTAAGAACACAGTCGAGTGTCTACAGTCGGGCATCATTTACGGGTTCGCGGGCCAGATCGACGGTCTCGTGACCCGCATCATCGAGGAACTGGGCGGGGAGGTCGCCGCCGTCATCGCCACGGGCGGGCTGGCATCGGTCATCATTTCCGAATGCGCCACGATCACCCACCACGAGCCGTTGCTAACTCTGTATGGGCTGCAGATGGTGTTTGAACGCAACAGCAGCTGAACGGGAACGGTGACGCCGAACGTGCACGGAACTGGCAAAAGAAATGACCCGTTTTCGCGGGTCATTTCTTTGAATTGACTGATGTCTTAGCGACGATCTATGTGATCCTTTGTGTCTTGTAGCTGTCAGAATGGCAACCTGTCCAAGGTTTCTGGGCATAGGTTCGTCGCGGATGCTGTGATCTGATATTCCGCGGCCCCGACGGTCACGCCTTCGACGCTGACGGTTTCGTCCACAAGCACCTCTATCGGCGTACCGTCTTGCAGCGACATGCATGCGTAGTCGCCGAGGGCCACCAATTGCGAGGCGTCGTCGTAGTATTCGTACTCCTGCCAGCCGCTGGAGGGATCGCGCATCTCGTCCAGATAGGCTTGTTCTCCATTGGGCTCGGTCTCCGGATCGACCGGAGCATATTCTTCGTCGTCGATGGGCTCTTCGCTAGGCATATCCTCCATCGCACTAGCCATGTCTTCTTTCAGCGCACTTATGGTCGCCGCGCGGCCGATGCCGAATCCGGCTGTGAGTCCGAGCGCCAGCGCCACGACACCGACGATCAGCGAAGCCAGGATGGTCCGTTTCATTGTCGCTCCCCAGTCCGTGTTTCCCCAGCGTACGGCCGCATTAATGTCCAGAGATGCTTATCCGCCGATTACTCAACCGTCTTTCCGGAAAGCGAATGGGCCCGGTGCGCAATTCGCGCATCCGGTGTTGAGTCCCGGTTGTCGGCGAGGCGGATTCGTAGAAATGCGCGTCGTCGAGGGACGTGCCGAATCGCCGGGCAATGGATTCGCGAGCCGCTACTCGTGTCAGGCAAGAGAAATGACCCCTGGAAGGGGGGGAAATCCAGGGGTCATTATCGCGGCCGGCTCCGGGGGGGATGTGAGCCGTGCCCCGCTCAGTGTCCGCGGGAAGGGGTGGCGGCCACCGAGGTCTTGCGGCCACGGCGCTGAAGGGAGGAAAAGCGCCATTTGCCACTTCCTCCAAGGATGCATCAAGGATCTTGCTTCGTCCACACCTGGCCGAAACAACTACCGACCGTGAAAATGTGATGCCTTCGAGTGGGCCCGGGGGCGGTATTACACTCGGGCCCCATGAGACCTGACATGTCGGCGGGCGCGGCATTTTTCGACCTGGATAAGACGATGATCGCGAAATCCAGCGCGTTGGCTTTCGGGCGTCCGCTCTATCACGGTGGTTTGATGGCGCGGCGTGACGTTTTGAAGGCTGCTTACGCGCAGTTCGCGTATCTGATTGCGGGTGCCGACGAGGATCAGATGAGTCGCACCCGCGACTATTTGGCGCAATTGTGCCGCGGCTGGAAGGTCGAGCAGGTCTCGTCGATCGTCGAGGAAACCCTCGAGGAACTCATCGACCCGTACATTTACGCGGAAGCGGTGGCGTTGGTGGCGCAGCATCGTGCCGACGGTTACGACATCGTGCTGGTGTCGGCTTCGGGCGACGAGATGGTGCGGCCGATTGGACGATTGCTGGGCATCGACAACGTGATCGCGACCCGCATGGTCATCGAGGACGGCTATTACACCGGCGAGGTTGATTTCTACGCGGCCGGCCCCGCGAAAGCGGAGGCGGTGGTCGAATTCGCGGAACGATATGGATACGACCTGGACAACTGTTTCGCATATTCTGACTCCATCTCGGACACTCCGATGCTTGAGTCTGTCGGCAACCCCAGGGTCGTGAACCCGGACCGCGCATTGCGCCGGACCGCGGTCGAACGGGATTGGCCGATCTTGACGTTCAAACATCCGATCTCGCTGCAGCGACGCATGGCGTTTCTGCAGAAGCCGGCGGTGCCGGGTGTGCTGGTCGGTGTGGTGGCGGCTTCCGTCGCGACAGCCGCGCTGGCCTGGTATTTGCGCAACCGGAAACGTCAGCGTTCCGTGGCTCGGTGGGCGCGCGACGGATCGTAAAGAACGATTCGTCCATAACGGTCAGTTACCACCGCCGCGCACCCCCGAGGTCTGTGTCCCGTTACAAGGCGAGGAAACGTTTGATGCTGCCGGCTATCCCGGCGGCATCGAGACCGTGCCACCAGTCGTGGTCAGCGGATGTGCCGTACCGGTTCAGGTCGTTACGACCCACCCCAAGTGAAAGCAGGCGATGTGGACGGTCGCGTAGTGCTGAGTTGATGATCCAGTCGCTGCTGCCCGCCTGATACGGCTCCACGATCACGATGTCGTCCGAGCTCAACTGCCGCAACGTTTCGGTGTCGAACGGCCGGGGCGTGTTCGTGTAGGCCACCGTGACATCCATGTCGGCTGTTGCGGTGAGGACATTGTCGAGCGTCGTGCCGACGGCGACAACCGTGGCGGCGCGGCCCCGTTTCAACACCGACAGCTTCCCTGCGGCCGTGTGATGCGGCTGCTGATTTTCCTGAAGGGACAGTCGCAGGTACGCGTTGCGGTCGCTGTCGACCGCATTGGTCAACGCAGCTGGTACCTCATCCGGGTGGCCGGGTGTGTGGATGCGCCAGTCACCGATGCTGTCGAGCAGGCCGATGTCGCGCGGACTGAAATGGGTGTAGCCGCCTTCGGCCCAGTCGTAGGACGCGCCGACACTGACCAGGACCGCCGACGTCCCCTGATGCTCCAAGTCGAGCTTGATCTGTTCGAAGGCCCGTTCGATGAGGAACGGGGCGTAACTGTGGGCGATCGGACGCAGCCCGGTCAGCCCGAGGCCTCCCGCGGTGCCGATCATGAGTTGTTCGCGGATGCCGACGTTGATGATCCGGTCCGGATGTTCGCGCACGATCTGCGCGAAACGCCCTTCGCCCGCGGAGATATCGGCCAGTACGAGCGCCAGTCTCGGGTCGTTTTCGATCATGTTACCGACGTGCGAGATGAACACGTCCCGCATGACTGTGTGCTCGTCGTCGGCTCGCATCGGATGGGTAGGCATGGCGTAGTCCTTACTGTGAGGCGGCCACGACAACGTGTGGCGCGTGCGGCGTGTGTGCAGTCAGTGCAGTGTGGAGCGAATCGTGGTCGCGTGCGTCGACCTCGGCGCCGGTCCAGCCGTTCACGGTGAACCGGCTCGCGATTCCTCCGGCCCAGCCGTGTGAGGAGGAGCCGTTGTCGGCGACGACGACGGTCAGGTTCGGCATTCCGGTGGCGCCGGCGTAGGCGATGGCTTCGTGGTTGGAGCCTTCGTCGAGTTCGCCGTCGCCGATCATCACGTAGACGCGTGGTGTGGTGAGGCCTTGAGCGGTGAGGCCGAGCCCGGTCCCGATTCCGAGCGGTAGTCCGTGTCCGAGCGAGCCGGACGAGATTTCGACGCCGGGTATGCGTGTCGCGTTCGGGTGCCCGCCGAGCGCGGATTCGCTCGAGGCGATCGTGTCGAGCCAGTCGTGCGGTATGAATCCTTTCGCGGCAAGGGTTGCGTAGAACGGTGCGCAGCCGTGGCCTTTGGACAGCAGGAAACGGTCCCGGGTGTCGGAATCCACTGTTTCCGGCGTGACGTTCAGGATCCGGTCGTACAGCACCCACAGGATGTCGAGCGTGTAGGTGTTGACCGGGTAGCGCGGATCGGTGACGGTTTGGCGGGCCAAATCGTGGACAGTGGCGAACGAAGTTGTCATTGGACTAACATGCAACTTCGAGTTAACTTTAAGTCAAATGATTGTGGTATGCGTCACCATGGCTCACACGAAAATGGAACTGATGACCATCGGGCAACTCGCGCAACGCGCCGGCGTCAGCACCTCCACGCTGCGCTTCTACGAATCGCGCGGGCTCGTGCACGCCACACGCACCAGCGGCAACCAACGGCGATACCGCCGCGGCGAACTACGCCGAGTCGCGTTCATCCGCACCGCCCAAAACGTCGGACTCAGCCTCAACGAAATCACCGAAGCGCTCGCCACGCTCCCCGACGGCCGCATCCCCAACAAAGCCGACTGGACGAAACTGTCCTCGCAATGGCACGAACGGCTCAGCGCACGCATCCGCGAACTCGAGCAGCTGCGCGACGAACTGACCAACTGCATCGGCTGCGGCTGCATGTCGCTGTCGTCGTGCGCACTCAACAACACCGACGACGTGCTCAGCCGCAACGGGCCCGGGCCGCGGATCCTCCTCGGCGACTAGCCACACACCTGTTGGCACACACGGTTACGCTGTCGAACAAAACTGCGTGCGGGCTCGCGTTTCAACCCCCGGCAGAGGTAAACTCTTCAATGGTGTTCGTCGATCCAGGTGATCGATGTTCGTTCGTTGTTGACCGCCCTGGACAAGGTGAGAACCCGAATCCAGGGCGGTTTTAAACTGCCTCAGCACACTGAGCGCGAAAGACCACACGGAAACAACACGAAAGAGGTGCACGATGACGGGGCCGCCGGTACCCCCGACCTCCGAAACGCTGGCGGACCTTTCCACGGACGGGTACTACGCGCTGGCGACGACCCCCGGCATGGCGGCCTGGGAAGACAAGTTGTCCGGTTTCGAGAAACTCCGTGACGTCTCGGGCGAGCTGATCACCACTATGGAATCCGAGCTGGATAAGCTGGGCTCCAACTGGTCCGGCGGGTCCGGGGCTGCCTTCGTGGAACACTGCGAAACGATCCTCGGTGCGCTGCAAGAATTCCATTCCGCCGCCGGCGCGAACTGCGACGGCATGCGCGACATCCGCGACCAGATGTCGAGCCTGCGTGAAGAAGCCGACCTCCTCATCGACGAAGACGACGGCTGGTGCGACAACCTCGACAACGACGACGAGAGCACCGTGGACTCCATGCGCGAAGACTTGCGCAAAGAGCTGCGCGACAAGGTGATCGACGCGTACGAGTCGATGGCGGCCACGGCGTCCGGCTATTTCCTGTCGCCCCCGGAACCGGTCGATCACACGCTGGCGGGCCGCACGGTCGACACCAGTCCGGTGGCCAAGGTTTCCGTTGATACACAACAGTTCGAGACGTCTGCTGACGCTTCCAACACTGAGCCCACGAGCGCCAGTGCCGAAGACGAGGTCGACGCGCCCGCCGACACACAGGTGCCGGGCGGCACTTCCACGGCCGACGCGACCGCCGACGGCACAGTGGACAAGGAGAATGCTGAGTCGGACACGCAGACCGGTGGCACTGAATCGGGCGGCAC
>DXIM01000011.1 GCA_019112895.1 Candidatus Stackebrandtia faecavium | reverse complement strand
CAGTGAGCGCCGCGAAGGAACAGTTGTGTGTGGAAATGCTGTCGGTTCACGGCGTTGTCATGTTCCAGACTTCTTCGCCTTCGTCGGTCAATTGTTCGCTGCGCCGAAGCCCGAGGGAAGCGGCCACCTTCCGGGACGATTCATGCCGAGGGTGGATGGACGCGCAGAAGCGTGGCACGCCATGGTCGGCAAGCCAATCCTTCATGAGTACCGCGGCCGCGGTGGCCATGCCCTTACGCTGCCACGGCGTGCCGATAACCCAAGCGAGATCTGCGATGTAGCTGATCCCGTCATAGTGCGCGGTCGCCTGCACGAAACCGACCGCGGTGTCGTCACGCAGTCGCACTATCCAATTGAGCCAGTACGCGGAACCGTCGGTGGGGCCGCCACGCACTTGGCTTCGATACCTGCGTCTCAGCCCTTCGAGACTCGGCGCCTCGCCTCCGGTGAATGTGTACAGCTGTGGAGCCGCAAGCACCTCGACCATCGACTCGGCGTCGTCGACGCGCAACGGTGTCAAAAACATGCCGCGGCCCTTGATCGCAGTGATGGCGAGGTCGGGGTCTGGGACTGCTCGGGTCATGCGTGCTCCGCGCGGCCCGTCATTGCCACCGCTTCCGATTGGCGTGGGAACCGATCCCTTCGGCCCGTCATTGACATGGATTAAAGCGGAAATCAACGCGCTTCGGCACCGATTTCTCCAGCCATGACGCGCAACTTCGCCACCGACGACACCTTCCCGCTCTTGGATGTGGGTTGGTTACCCGCGATGAAGTTGGTGTTGAACCTGTCTTTCGAGGCAGTACAACGTAGATACCCCTTCAGTGGCTGAGGTTGATTGTGGTCAGACCCGTCGTCTTTGAGGCCCATCCATTCGATGATGTTGGGGCTGGAATCCCGGCGAGCCTCCCAGTCCGTGCCGCTGAAGCTACCCATCGGGGGAACCGAGAATTCCGTTGCGACATAGTCTTTACTGGCGGGATCGGTGGGCTGCACGACCTTGGCCGCGAAACCGCAATGGACATCCCCGGCCACGACGATCGAGTTTCCGCCGTCGGCGTTGCGCGCCGCCAATGCCTCGGTGATCTGCTCGCGCTCGTGCGGGTACGCCGACCAGTTCACCGGGGACGTCGGCGTGTCCTTGCCCCTGAAATACATGCACAGGGGGCTGGTCGACCCCAATGTCGTCCAGGTCGCGCTCGAGCCATTGATGAAGTCGAGTACCTCGGACAACTGCTTCGAGCCGAGCATTGTCGGCTCGTCAGCCTCCGGGTCCGTGCGGAACTGCCGGGTGTCCATCAGGGCCAGGTCGAGGTGTGCGCCCCAGTTCAGTCCGATCCGTTTCAACGAGTAGGTGAACTTGTGCTGACCGTCGGGTGCGGACGGCCGTGGGCCGCGCATCGGCATGTTCTCCCAAAACGTCCGCATACCGTTGTTGAAACATTGCAACTGCCAGTCGGTTCCTTCGCCCAAACGAGGTTTGATGTTGGCGCCTTGGCAGTTGTTATAGAAATCGTGATCGTCCGGTACCGCGTATATCGGGTACAACCGGCGGGTGCGCTGCAAGTTGTCCCTGGTCAGGTACCAGCCCCAGCGGCGCCGATAATCGGCGATCTTGCTGCAATGTTCGTCCGCGGGAATGGTGTTGGCGTTGCTTTCGCGGTAGATGTAATCACCGACATGGACAACGAAATCGACAGGGTTGTCCTCCAGGTGGGTGTAACCGTGCCAATAGGTCGGACCGCCGATGGTCGCGGCCGATTGGCAACTGATCACCGCGAAGTTCGCTGTCACGTCCGCGTCCGATAGTGGAGCCGTACGGGTCTTGCCGATCCACGCCTTATGGGACTGGTCCGGAAGCGAGAACTGGTAGTAATACTGTTTGCCGGGCTCGAGGGGGCCGCCCGCGTCCTTCACCTCCAGATGGATCGACCAGGCGTCGGTGCGCAACGCGTCCACATCACCGTGATAGAGGCTCGTGTCGTCGGACTGCACATCCTCGTAGCTTTCGGCGAATCGCCAGTGGACACTAATCGCGTCGGGCTGGCCGCCCATGCCGAGGTCTTTCGCGGTCGGGTCCGGGGTGAGGCGGGTCCACAGGATGACGCTGTCAGTCGTCGCGTCCCCCGAGGCTGAACCGAGCTGGAACGGGTTCTTATCGAAGGTGGCCTCGGCGCCGATAAGTTCGTGAGCCGTGGCGGTGCCGGCGACCATGGCCGTGGCGACACCGGCGCCGGACAACGACAGGAATGAGCGGCGATTGACCATGAGAGGCTCCTGGGCTAGGGATGCAGTCGAGGCAATGCCCGACATCGGCGGGTGGGGGCGGGGCGGATTGCCGGAAAGCGGCTGAACCCGATTCCGTTCGACTCTGATTGAACAATACGGTGCCCGTCAAGCCCCAATGGAGCGTTCATGGCCAGATTATGCAGCTAAAAGGGTCTAATCAGTGCGAATCGGGCGGTGGGCTTTAACCGTCTATGACGCGGTAGTCGCCGGCTTTGGCCAAGGCCTCGTCGATGAGTTCGCGGCTCGGTGCGCTACCTTCCTGATGCTTGATCCACAACCGCGTCGGCTCGCCTGGAACGATCTCGAACGTGGCCTGTCCCAGGTTGTTTTCGGCGAAGACGTCGTACAGCGTCTGCAACGCCTTCTTCGTGTCCCGGTCGTTGTGGACTCCGTCCACGAGAAAACGCGTCGACACGATCTTCGCCACGGCCATCAGATCCTTCCGTTGAACGCCTGGAGAGCGGAGTCTTCTCGAGTACCGCCGCGACCATCACCGTAGTCGGCATAGTCGTGGATCCACATGATGCGCGCCACCCATTTGACGTGCTTATAGCCGTGGTTGGATTCGATCCGCATCCGTGCCGGCGCGCCAAGATGGTTCTCGATGGCGTGACCGTTGCGTTCGTAGGCGAGGATAGATTCCTCTTCGGCCATCGTGTCCAGGTCGATTGCCGCATAGAACGGTTCCCGGGGACGGTTGTCGTACATTTTCTGAGCCAAGCCGTACGACTCCGCCAGCAGGTAGCGGGCTCCTTCCGGGCGTGGACCGAGCACGGCCATGAGGTCGGTCAGTCGAACCCCGGTCCAGCGCGATGTCGCGGACCAACCCTGCATACAGGTATGTACGGCTACATAGGAATGCCGCGGCAGTTTCTTGAGGTCGTCGACCGTCAGATGCTTCTCGACGTCGTTGATGTCGTCGCGCACGGTGATGGTCAGTCCCTGCCAGCCGTTGTCGCGGGCCTCGACCCATTCCTGCGATTCGTCGTGGGTTGGCGGCAGGCCGTTCGTCCAGTGGAATTCGGAGATGTCGGCGTCGGTGTATGCCTTCTTCTTATTGCCGATCGGACGCAAATGGTTCAGGAAAATCTTGCGCCCGATTTCGGTGAAACTGGCAGTAAACCGTTGTGCCCGTTCCCTGTCCGCCAGCGACCAGTACGACAAGGCTATCCAGAAGACGGCGACGGCGACGACCGTGCCGACAAGGATCACGATCGCCTGGGCAGCCCGCGCGGGAGTCACCTCGCCACCGCCGAAGACCATGTTGACGGCGTTGTGGTCGAGGTGAACCAAAAACACCAGGCACACGTGCATGACGATGAACCCGCTGAACAGGACCAAGCCGATGAAATGCATCGAACGGGCGCCTTGATGGCCACCCATCATTTTGACGAACCACGGGAAGCGGGATCGGATCGCCGGCGACATCGCCACACCCGTGATCATCATGAACGGGGCCAAGATGAAGATGACGAACGTGTAACCGAGCATCTGCAACGGATCGTAGGGCTGGAAATGCGCGATGCCCGGTGTGTTGAAGCTCAAATAGACGGTGAGGGATTCCCACGCGTCGCCAAAAACGTCCCACGAGGTCGGGATAATTCGGCGCCACAAACCGGTAGCGAACAGGAGGATCACGTAGACGATTCCGTTGAGGACCCACAGCATGACCGACAGGCCGTGCCAGTGTCGGCCCAGCCCGATGTTCTCTCGCCCCGGCAGCGCCAGCGTCGGGTGAACGGACCGTTCGTCCATGAGGGAGGTGTAGACGCCTTCTTCTTTCGGCAGCTGGCGTCGGGTAAATTTCAGCCATTCGCTTCCCGGTGCGCAGTCGTTGCGCCACCACAGCCTCGGCAGCGACGACAGCATCTCGATACCCGAACGGATGAGCATCCCCATCAGGACGAAGTTGAGGAGGTGCTGGGCGCGCAACCACAGTGGGAAATCGATTTCCATGGAAGCTCCTTACTCGATGGCTGGGCTGCGGCTTCAGGCCCGAAGCGGGTGTGTGGCGGCGAGTCCGGCCTCGCGGTGCCGAGAAATCAGGAACGTGATTCGTATTCGTCGATCTCGCGTACTTTCGCTCCGTACGAACTGGACGGATCATGCTTGAGGTCCAACCACAGCTTCAGCAGGCTGCGTGCGTAGACGGGCGCGATGACGTTTTGACCCATGCACAGGATCTGTGCGTCGTAGTTTTCGACGGCGCCGAGCACCGTGACCAGGTCGTGAGCGGTGGCGGCGCGCACCCCCGGCACCTTGTTCGCGGCGATGGCCGTGCCGACACCCGTGCCGCATACGAGCACGGCACGCTCGGCGCCGCCATCGACGATGGTCTGCGCCGCCTGAAACGAAACGTCCGGGTAGGTGATATCCGGTGTTGAGATGTCGACTACCTCGCTCACCCGCTCGTCGCGGCTCAAGAAATCTTTGAGCTCGTCCTTGAGGATCGTCCCGTTATTCGGTGCACCTATGACGACGCGCATCTGCGGCGGCCCCTCCAGTCTCGAGATGTTGCGTGCGATTAACAGCACGATATAAGGAAATGGGGGCGGTGGAGGCCAGTCTCGACCGAGCGTGAGGGCCGCCTGATGTCGTCATTATCGACATCAGGCGGCCCAAAAACGACTGTGAATCCCCTGCGGATCACCCGCGCATCGTTGTCACGAGCTTCTCGAGTTCATCGCACATCGCGTTGGTCTCCTTGTCGTGCCGCTTGTCGGGAACGAATTCCCCGTCTTTCCAATGCACGAACATGTTGAAGTTGAGCTCGGACCGCACCAGCGGCATCGAAAAGTTCGTCAGGATCTGCCGCCACTGTTCCACCGCGCGCACGCCACTGACGGAACCGTGACTGACGAACGCGACGGGCTTACCCACCCATTCGGTGCCGAGGCTGTCGACCGCGTTTTTGAATCCGCCCGGCACGCCGTGGTTGTACTCGGGCGTGACGAAAATGAACCCGTCGCACGCATCGATCGCGTCAGACCAGCGCTGCACGTTCGGCTCGTCGTATTTCTTTTGCTTCGCCATCGGGTGCACGGGGCTGGTCAAAAGAGGAACCTGGAACTCGGCCAGGTCGATCAGCTCGTAGGTGGTGCCTGAGCTGCGGCGGTCGCATACTCCCTGAATGTAGTTCGCGACGGCCTCAGTGGCGCGTTTGGTGCGAATCGAACCGTTGATGATCCCGATCTTCATACGAGGGTGCCCCTTCTTGGTGGTTGCGTCACTATCGACCCGGCCGGTAACCGGTGAACATCGAATGAGCAGTGTTGATCAATTGCATCACTTCGTTTTGGCCGAGTCCATCCACACCCGGTACGTAGATCCAACGGTGGTCACGCTTCCACATGGGCCCGGTCGCGGGACAGACACGAGAACGCAGGTGAAGTGGGAGCCGCCGGTTCACGTTGACGTAGCCGGACTGGCTCAAAGCCATAACGGCGCGGCGCGTATAGCCGCTGTCGTGTTCGGCGCGGACCATTCGGTGCTCGGCCGGGCCGAAATCGTGCCATGGGATCGGCCCGACGCCTCGCAGCGTCAACCCCCGCGGCTCCACAACGACGTCGGTGCGTTCCAGGCCTCGGTAGGTCTCACGTTTGCGTCGCAGCGCCAGCAGCAACACCAGACCGACGGTGATCATGGCGAAGACGCCGACGCCTCCGACGATCGTGGCGGGCGTGACCCGCACGGCCCCGCTGGCGATCACCGCGATCCCACCGACGATTCCACCGACACCCAGCAACCCCACCAGCACGATGAGCACAGTGAGCAGGATTTGGATCGTGTTCGACCACAGGGCCGGGGCGCCGGTGAGACGCACGCGTCCCGTCGTCCGCAGCTCGTTGTACGCCCAATGCAGCGATACGTGGTTGTCCAAGAGCGTGTCCTTCGCAAAAAAAAGGGGGCGTAGACCGGCCACGGCGTCGAAAGTGGGGCCGTTTCTTTCGTGCGGATTCCCGGGCCATGGTCTCGCAGCCGGTGTCGCCTGCCGACGGTTCGAGCTTACTGGCTGGTTGCAGCGGCGAACGAGTCCGATATTGCGTGTGATTGCCCACGACCGGACGCCAGTCGCTGCGTCACCGTCGGTCGCGTGCCGGGCGAGACGAACCATGTCCGGCCGCGGCGACTATCGCCGCGTGAGGCCGGCTTCCGGGATCGGTCCGTCGATACGTACGCACGATGCGAAACCCGGTGCCTTCGAGCGCGCGACAAAGATCCGGCACCGGCCAGAAATAGGCGGTCGTGACCGCGTGATCGAAAGCCGCAACACGGTCGCCGTCGAAGAACCCCAACAGCAATGTCCCGTCCGGACGAAGGCAACGCTTGAACTCGCGTAGGACACTGGGCACTTCATCCGGCGCGGTGTGGATGAGGGAGTACCACGACAACAGGCCGCCGAGACTGCTTGTTTCGGCAGGCAGCTCATTCATGTCGGCGACATGGAACGTGACCTCGGGAAAGCGTGCACGCGCCACATGAACGAACTCGGGAACGAGATCGACACCCGACACGGCCACGCCCTCGTCATGCAGGAACTTGGTCCAGTGGCCCGGGCCGCATCCCGCGTCGACGACGGGGCCGTAGACGGTGCTGATCCAGTCGGCGATCGTGTCGCGGTCCTGCCGTGCCATGACATCGACCGAACCCAACACGGCCGCGTATTCGTCGGCGCGGGAACCATAAGCATCACGGACCCGGCAGGTCAGCACTGTCACATCCTCCTCGCGCTGGCCACAGCGTGTGAGCTGCGGTTCGACGCTGTCGATTCCCGATGCGGTGTCGGTCGGATTCGTACACTTCCAGTATGAGTGTCAGCACCGCTTCGATGACCGAGGACCGCCTGGTGAGCGTGATCGATGTGGCTCGGCAGCGGTCCGCAGAATTGAGCGTCGCGGACCTGGCCGACCACGCCGGTTACAGTCCGTTTCATTTCTCGCGCATGTTTTCGCGCCAGGTCGGGATCGGTCCCGGCCAGTACCTCACGGCGATGCGGATAGATCGCGCGAAGCGGCTGCTGTTGACGCAGACGGAATCGGTCATCGACGTCGCGATGGAGGTCGGTTTCGATTCGCTGTCGAGTTTCAGTAGGCGCTTTCGCTCCACGGTCGGGATAGCGCCCGGGCAGCTGCGGCGGCTCGCCGACAGGATCAGCGATAAGCCACCGCAGCCCGTCAGATTGCTGTCGCCCGGTATGAACCGAGTACGCGTGACAGTCGAGCTTCCCGCCGGTTTCAGCCCCCGCCGCGATTGCGCGACCTGGGTGGGATGGTTTCCGCATCCGGCACCGATCGGTCTGCCGCATTCAGGGCTGATGGTCGCAGGCACCACCTCCGTGGACCTACCGCTGTGCGATGGGGCGCCATACCTGCTCGGTTTCGCCGTGCCCGCCCATGCCGACGCCATGGACCAGCTGGCCCCGACGGAACCGATGGTCGCGGTGCACCCCGCGCCGCTTGCTACGGCAGGCGAGGTCACTTTGCGGTTCAGTTCGTCCGCTTCTCAACGGGCGATGCCGTTGCTGAGCGCGCTGCCGAGCCTGTGCCGCCGGTGACGTCTCAATCGGTGCCGTTGTTGAGCAAGATCGGACAAAGATTCGCCCTCCAGAAGTCATAGCGTGAAGTCAAACACCGGGGGCCATGCGCCCATTCATCACAGGAGGACCGATGACCAGGAAAATTGGGGAAAGCGCGTGGATCGACGTGAGCTCCCATGATCTCGCCGCAGTGAAAAACTTCTACACGGAGCTTTTCGGTTGGACGTTCGAGCAACTCGGCGAGGAATTCGGCAGCTACAACCTCATTCGCAACGGCGATGCTTTGGTCGGCGGCGCCATGGACGTCAGCGGGATGACATGCCCGATGGGGCAGTCGATACCGTCAGTGTGGGCCGTGTATCTGGCGGTCGACGACGTCGATGCGCGGTTGGCGAAAGCCACCGAACACGGCGCGACTGTCGTAATGCCTGCCGAGGACATCGGCGATTCCGGCCGCATGGCCATGATCGTCGATCCGACCGGTTCGCCCATCTCCATGTGGCAGCCGCGCGACCTCGACGGCTACGACTTCACCGGACAGCCCGGCTCTCCGGTGTGGTTCGAACTCATGACGCATAAGTTCGATGACGCCGTGTCCTTCTACGGGTCCGTGTTCGACGCGGAGCTCGTTCCCATGACCGAGCCGATGGAGGACTCGAGCTTCCGCTACGTCACCAACGGCGGGGAAGACAAAGCCAGCTGGGGCCTTGGCGACGCGACAGGAGTCATGCCTGAGGACGCCGGTGGCTGGCGCTTGTACCTCGGCGTGGAGTCGTGCGACGAGGCGGTGGAAAAGATCGGCAAGCTCGGTGGTCGCCTGCTCGACGGGCCGGTGGATTCACCGTTCGGACGGATCGCCACCGTCGCTGACCCGGATGGCGCTTCGTTCCAGATCTGTGCGATGAGCGAAGCCGTCCCCGAGGGCTAAAACGATGCGTAGGGCCGGCCGCGGGCGCCGTATATCGGTGACGCCGCCGGCCCTTCGACGTCTTTACGGACCCAGGAGGCGTCGAAAAACCCTGTGGCTGGTCCGTGTTCGCTGAGTTAAACTTGCGACATGCATCTGTATTTCCTGTAACGGCCGTATAGACGACCGCGCTCGTCGAGTGATCCGAGCTCGCGGTGGTCATTTCTGTACCCGTATCTCGGGTGGCCGTTATCCATGCACCCTCGCCACTGCTGCTTGTGGTGCGCTATTTCAGGGAATTCGAATGCCTAGCTTCATCAATAATTCTTCCGCACGCCGTCGTGCCCAGCTCGTCGTCTCGGATGCCTCTGTGAGGCGCGGGGACACATTGGTCCTCGATCGAGTCGATCTCACCGTGTCAGCTGCGTCCCGCATCGCGATCGTGGGCGAGAACGGGCGGGGCAAGTCGACACTGCTGCAGGTGCTCGCCGGGATGCTGCAGCCGGACAGCGGCACGGTGCAACGTATCGGGACGATCGGCGTTGCCGAGCAGGAGATGTCCGCCGACGACAGTAGGACCGTGGGCCGAGTCGTGGACGAGGCGATCGCGGAACCGCTGGCTGCTTTGGCGGCACTCGAGGAGGCCGCCTCCGACCTCGCCGGCGGAGACGAGATCGCCGCCGAGAAGTATTCGTCCGCGCTCCACACTGCCGAAGCGCTCGATGCGTGGGATGCACAGCGAAGGGTGCACCTTGCCCTTGAGGCGCTGAACGCCGAAACCGAGCGCGGCCGACTCCTCACCGAATTGTCGGTTGGGCAACGCTATCGGGTGCGCTTGGCATGTCTCTTGGGAGCCGCTGACGACTTCCTTCTGCTCGATGAACCGACCAACCACCTTGATCGGGAGGGGCTCGAATTCTTGGCCGCTCGGCTGCGTGACCGGGACGGCGGTGTCGTTGTCGTCAGCCACGACCGCGCCTTGCTCAACGATGTCGTCGACACCGTCGTCGACCTCGACCCGACCCAGGATGGCCGTCCCCGCGTCTACGGCAACGGTTTCGCCGGTTATCGACGGGCCAGGGCAGCGGAAATTGAGAGCTGGAAGCAGGCGTATGAACGGCAACAGTCGGAGTTGGCTCGGCTGCAAGACAGCCTCAGTGCAGCTCAGAATCGTCTCGTTTCGGGATGGCGGCCGAGCAAGGGCCACAATAAGCACGGTCGGGCCACTCGCGCGGGCGGCCTGGTGCAAAGCGTGCATCGGCGCCGCGAAGAGCTCGAAGCGCACGCGGTGACCGTGCCGCACCCGCCGCAAGTCCTGCGGTTTCCGCAGCTGTCTGCACGGTCCGGGTCGGTTTTGTTGGCGGCCGATCGTCTCGGTGTCGCCGGGCGCCTGGCTGGTCCGGTCTCGTTTGAACTGTCGCGTCGCGACCGATTGGTCGTGACGGGACCGAACGGCGCCGGAAAATCTACATTGCTGAGCGCGGCGGCGGGGCAGCTGACACCGGACAACGGAACGGTGCGGTCGTCGTACGGCACCCGCTTGGGTTTCCTGCGTCAGGAGACGTCGCTTCCGGAAGGTTCTCGTGCGAGCGACGTCTTTCGTGCGCACGTGGATGCGCTCTTGTCCGCGGAGGTCCTCAATCAGTCCGACATGGTCGGCCTGTCGGAGCTCGGTTTGTTGCGGCCGCGCGAGGCGAGCAAGCGGGTGGGGGAGCTGTCTGTCGGTCAGCAACGCCGGCTCGACCTGGCGCTAGTGCTCGCGACCCGGCCACACGTGTTGCTACTCGACGAGCCCACGAACCACTTGTCGATCGCGCTCGTCGACGAACTCACCGAGGCCTTCCACACCACCGATGCCGCGGTCGTCGTTTCCACGCATGACAGGCAACTGCTTCGGGACGTGAGCGGATGGCCGACGCTCGATCTCACGGAAACCCAGCGCCGAATCGGCGCCAATGTGGCCGCATAGGAACGTGGTTGTGGGCTGGGCTTCGGTATTCTGCGTCGTACGAGAACGGGCGGCGGCCGGGGCCCACCACCTCGAACGATCGGTTTCACCGTGAAAAGCAGGGCGCGCCCTCGTTTCACACGCCTCCTTCGGTCGTCGCCGAAGCGGGCTGGCGTTGGACCGGGCAGGTCACCTCCGCTCAACGCCGACTTTACGCCTCGCCCGTCGGATCTGGACATGCTGCAACGCAACGGGAGATCGCTTCCACCCGGTTTCTGCGTCTCGCAGCGGAAACGAGGGGAACGATCGTGGGTTCCGGTCCGGCCGTAATGGCCGGCCCTGCGGTTCGATCGTATGCTCGGCTCATGCCAGCAACGAAAGATGTCGTCGAATTCTGGCGTCGAGCCCGACGCGAGGTCGCGGGCCTTCCGCAGTCGCCTCCCGAGGCGTGGGCGTTCGGAGCGACACCGCAGCACGCAGACGAACTGCTCGGCCTGGTGCTGGTGGGAATCAAGACCGGCACCGCGTCCTCGCTATGGGACTACGATGCCGACAACGAACCGCTGCCCGTCTCGGGGGAGCTGAGCGTCATCCTCGACGGTCGCGGGCGACCGCGCGCCGTCATCGAGACCTCGGACGTGCGGACCGTGCCGTTTGACGAGGTCACCGAAGAACACGCCCACGCCGAAGGGGAAGGCGACCGGACGCTCGCTCACTGGCGGACCGTGCACGAACGTTTCTGGCGCGAGCATTCGCCTTGCGGTTTCGCCCCCGATATGCCCGTCGTGTGTGAACGGTTCCATCTTGTGTGGAATGACTGATCTGCGGGGTCTATTGGTCGGCTTGTCTCTCGGCCGTTCCGCGTAGACTCCAATATAGATTCGTCGACCAGTATGACAACCCAAGAGGCTGATTATCCGGCCCACGCTGATCGTCGAGTGGCAGACCGCGAAAAACGGAGAACACGCCTTCGCCCGAAACGAGGGCGTCGGCGAGGAGGCGGCCAGCTTCCTCTGTGTCATCGGGCAGCGCGTCGACGGCTTCGCCGACGGCGACCGCCTCGGCGCGGTGTTCAGCGATCAGCGCATCAAGATCGGCCTGGTTTTCGACCGACATCATGGCCAGCTCGATCGTTTCAAGCTGAACGTATCTTCTGCGATGCTCCGCGAGGAACATCAAAGCCGAATCGGCTTCGCGATGGAGCTGGTCATTGCCCGGCGTGGCGGCGCGCAGGGCAGCAAGGAACCGTTCAAGTCGTTCCACCCCGGGCGCCATAGCAGCGCACAGCGCAGGCAGCTTCGTCATTTCGGTGCCGTCGTCGTGCGTGAGCACCGGTGCGAACAGCGAGGCCGTGATCGAGGGATGCGTTGACACCAACAGGGAGGCAACGAACGGGACCGAATAGTTCGCCTCCGTGAGTCCGGTGATCCGTTCGGGAACGTCGTCAAACGAGGAGGGCTGACTCGTCAAGGAGTAAAGATAAGAGCGGTTCGCCATGGCGTCGGACCTTACCTTCGAGGTCTGACACGACGGCTGTTCGACGCCGACTGGCGCTCTTGGCGCCTCCGAACACAATGGCTGGTGAGGTCAGCCCTTCCAGTCCCGCCTCAACAGACCGTAGACCCAACTGTCGGAGACAACGCCGTCGACGATGCAGTCCTCTCGCAGCGTTCCTTCGAGGACGAAACCGAGTTTCTCCAGCACGCGTCCTGACGCGACATTGCGGGTATCGGCTTCAGCCTGAACCCGGTTGAGATTGAGACTGTCGAAAGCCCACCGCAGTAGGGCTCGCGAAGCTTCCGTCGCGTAACCATGCCCCCAAGCCGCTTCCTTGAGGCAGTACCCGAGTGATGCGCTGCGGAAATCGGGGTTCCAACTGTTGAAAGTGCACCAGCCGAGGAAAGCACCGTCCGACTCGCGTTCGATGACGACGCGGGCGCCGCTGCCTTCGTCCGCCATCTTCCGGCACCCGTCGAGAAAACCAGCTACGCGAGAGCGGTCGGCCCACGGCAGGGCGTCCCAATAACGCAGCACTTGAGCGTTGCTTTGCAACGCGAAGAGCTCGTCGCCGTCGGATTCGGCGAAGGGGCGCAACCGCAGGCGGTCGGTGCGTAGCGTCGGTGTCGGCAAAGGCGTGGACATGCGCACGATTGTGTCGTGAATTGGCCGCAATCCGCGACCGAGTTTCCATCCCCGCGGGTCGAAGACGCTGACAACGGGGGCGGGCACGCACATGTGGCCGGATTCCGCATGTCGATCCAGCCGCACCGTCAGGAATAGAACTCAAGCTCCGCATCGATACGGGAGTCCACATGGAACCATAGTTCACCGCTCGCGGAGCCGACGGGCGCTTCAACACGCTCGAGACCGAGCTTCCGCGCGATTTCGAGCAAGTCGACGAGCTCGGCCTCGTTCACGTTTTCGCGGTCGTGACTGTCGAAAAGGATGTGATGGACACCGCATGGGTCGTTGTACCCGTGGCGCTCCCAACTTTCGCAGAACCGCTCGACAAGCTTCGCCTCGGTTTCTGGGTCCAGATCAGTCTGCGTGCTGTGCTGGTCGGTGGCCGCATATGTGGCGAATCCGTGCGCAATGTCGTCGTGTCCCCACCACGCCGTCGTGTCCGCGACCGTGTCCGGGTTGAAGTCGTCGATCTGAAGAAAACTGTCGACCAAGAACGACAACCCGGTCTCGTGGATGTCGAGCGAGGTCTCCTGGAGCCGCGCGACGAGACCTGCGGACATCGTCACCGGGGCGGAGAAGTGGAAGACGCCGGTCGCAGCCACCAGCGTGCCGCCATCTGGATGGTCCGCGGACAGTGTCGTCATCGAGTCCGGGACATCCCGTGCCAGGGCGACGAGGTCATCGGGAACGCCGTCGTAATATGCCGCGTTCGTTTCGGGATCGTTGTACGCGTTGAGGTCACTTTCGTGGTCGAACGTGATCAGGAGCCCGCGCCCCGCAGAAGTGAACCACGCGTTCACGGTATCGCCGGCCCCGTTGCCGTAGCGATAGTGCGTGACGCCATCCGCCACATGGACCTCGTTCCCATCGATCGCCGTGAGAATGCCCAGGCGGCGACGCAGCTCTTGCGGATGTGTGCGTCGCAGGGCCGAATCCTCGACTAGACGGCGCGTGCGGGCGCGTTCGAGCGAAGCGGTGTCGGAATACCAGGCGCCAATCCGGTCAAGCCCGGCATACCCGGTGAGCACGAAATTGGACACATGCGTCTTGAAGTTTCGTGAGTTACCGACGAAGCTGTATTCGATCCGTTCCTGTGGCCGAGTCTGCACTCGGGAGATGACTCCGGTGCCGCGATGGAGAATAAGCGCTTCGCCGGTCTCGTCGTTGTCGATCCGAAACGACTGGTCGTCGTCGCTGCTGTGGGCGTCCATGAAGGCAGACAGGGCACCGAATGCGCCGGAAGCGGGGCCAGCACCGTCGGTGTTCCATGTGGTCTCGTTGCCGTGGTCGTCGCTGAAGCGGAAGGTCTGCATCGTCGCTCTCCGTGTTTTGGTAGTGGCGTGGAAAATGGTCGGGGTGGAAGGGTGCTTGTCGAACCCGCCGCCGAGTATATTGGCGCGACCGACAGGCTCTTTGATTGAAGTGCCGTGCTTCCGTTGTGAGAGCAAAGTGTGACTAGCAGCCACGATGGTGATCGATTGTGGGCCTACTTGATCAGGACTTGGATGTCCAAGATCGTGGTTCCGAGAACTCCGCGCGACAAAAGTCCGGGCCCGAGCGGCCCACTGGAACCGACGCCGAGGTCTGGAAGTAGACGCAGCGCCGCGCGTTCGTCGTGGCTCAGATTCGTCACCTGCCATTGGATTTCCGTCGCCCTGTTTTCTCACACAATTGCTCAAGTGCGCACCACAGCAGCAGATGCCGCGGCACGCTGCCGCGCAGCG
>DXIM01000075.1 GCA_019112895.1 Candidatus Stackebrandtia faecavium | reverse complement strand
GGCTCCGCCTCCGAACCCGCCATGACCGGTCCCTTAGGTTGAACGCCCGACCGACCGAATCGAGGTGGCATGACCGACACCGATACCCGCGAAGCCGACACCCGCCCCTGGCTCATCCGGGTCGCGCCCGGGCTCGGAGTCGCGCTAATAATCGCGGTCGTCGCCAGCCTGCTCGGCGCGGCCGTACCGATCGTCGGCGGGCCGGTGTTCGGCATCGTGCTCGGTGCTGTCGTGGCCGCGATCCTCCCGGCAGCGCGTTCGCCGCGCCTCGCCCCGGGGCTCGGGTTCGCCTCCAAACCCGTCCTGCAGATATCGATCGTCGTGTTGGGTACCGGCCTGTCGCTACAGCAGGTCTTGACCGTCAGCGGCGCTTCGCTTCCCGTCATGCTCGGTACGCTCGCGGTCGCCCTGGCGGGCGGATGGCTGTTCGGCCGCTGGCTCAACGTGCGCGGTGACACCCAGACGCTGATCGCGGTCGGCACCGGAATCTGCGGCGCCTCGGCGATCGCCGCGACGACGGCCGTGATCAAAGCCAAAGAATCCGATGTCGCCTACGCGATCGGCACGATCTTCACGTTCAACATCGCGGCTGTGCTGCTGTTCCCGCCTGTCGGCCACCTACTCGGCCTCAGTCCCGAAGCCTTCGGCCTGTGGAGCGGGACCGCCATCAACGACACCTCATCGGTCGTGGCGGCCGCGTTCGCCTACGACGCCGAAGCGGGCCCGCACGGCATCGTCGTCAAACTGACCCGCACGCTGACGCTCATACCGATCGTCGGTTTCCTCGCCGTGTACACCGCGCGCAAAACCGCGAAAGCCGACCCGCAGACGGCGCAAAAGGGATCGATCCCGTGGCGCAAACTGATGCCGCTGTTCCTCGTCGGTTTCCTAGTGGCCGCGAGCCTGCAGAGCCTCGGAGTGATCCCGCAGGCGTGGCAGCCGGGCCTGTCCACGCTCGGCACGTTCCTCATCACGACCGCGCTGGCCGGGATCGGGGCGTCGCTGCGTCTCGACGACATGCGCAAAGCCGGCTACCGGCCGCTGCTGTTGGGGGCGATCCTGTGGGTCGCGGTCGCGCTGTCCAGCCTGGGGTTGCAGGCGCTCACCGGGACCTTGTGACGCAGACGGGTGCCGACACTGTTTGCGTCGGCACCCGTTGTTTCGCCTATTCCTGATTTGCCAGCGTCAACACCCGCAGCCGGCGGGTGCCGTACCAAAGCGCGGCGACCGTGGCGACGGACGCCAGGACCGCTGCGGCGACCACGTTGACGTCAGCGGAGAACGCGTCGGTGCTGACCTTCGACGCCAGCGACGTGGCCCAGTACTGCACGCTGAGAATCCGGAGCCCATCGACGAGACCGACCACGAGGTTCTCCCAGAAGACGACGTACAGCAGGCCGATCGTCATCGCCTGCTTGAACCTCACGCCGACCATCAGGAAAACCGCGCAGTAGACGACGGCGCAGATCGCGGCGGCCAGTGTGTAGGCCCAGGTGCCGCTGTCGAGTTTCCCGGTCACGACGATCGCCGCTACGAACGCCGGTACGACCGCGAAGGCGAAAGTGGTGGCGATCGCGACCGCGGCCTTCACCAGGAGTATTCGGCCGCGGCGAATCGGTTTCATCAGCAGGTACGCGATCGAACCGTCGTCGACCTCGGTATTGATGGCCCCGGTGGCGATGATGACCGACAACAGAGGTACCACCGTCCCCAAAGTCATCTCGCGCAGCAGAACCTGCTCGAGAGTGTCCGAAGGAGATGAGAAGGCGCGGATGGCGAAGATCACGAGGAGTTGGACCGCGGGAATGGCGGCCAGAAGCCAGCCGCGCCAACCGCGCAAAAGGCTTTTTTGAGTCAGCCGCGCGATAGTGCTGTTCATGGGGTTTCCTTCCTATCGGGTTACGACTGAACGAGGTAGCCGAAAACGCTCTCGAGCGATTCGTCGGTGGGGGAGACGTCGTAGAGACGGATCTTGTTGTCTTTGGCCAGACGGGGAAGGCGACGAATGAACTGCCCGAAGTCGCTGGTTTGGACCTCGAGATTCTCGTCCTCGTCGAGGTTCACCGACTGGACCGCGCCGTCGGCCACGAGCGCGGCGGCGAGCGAGCGGTCGTCGTCGCTGTTGAGCAGGTAACGGTGCGGGCGGTCCGTCATCAGCCGGCGGATCGCGCGGTAGTCACCCGAAGCGGCGTGGCGGCCGGCCACCATGACTTCGATATGTGTGGCGAGCTGTTCGACCTCCTCGAGGATGTGCGAACTGAACAGCACCGTCCGCCCCTCGGAACCCATGCGCTGCAGCAGTTTCATCAACTGCATGCGTTGCCTCGGGTCCATGCCGTTGAACGGCTCGTCGAGCAGCAGAACCTGAGGATCGTGCACGAGCGCGGCCGCCATTTTGAGTCGCTGCCGCATGCCTTTGGAGTACGTCGATATCGTCCGCTGCGCCGCGTACTCCATCTCGACGGTCTCGATCGCGCGCGTCGCCGCCTGTTTCGGTTGCCTCAGGCCGTGAAGCTTCGCGTTGGCGAGAACGAACTCGTGTCCGGTCAAGAAGTCGTACATGGCTTCCCCTTCGGGGACCATGCCGATCTTGCTGTACACCTTCTCGTTGCGCCAGGTCGGTTCCTGCCCGAGCGTGACCCGTCCGCTTGACGGCGCCGCGAATCCGGCCATCATGTTCATGAGCGTGGTCTTGCCGGCGCCGTTCGGCCCCAGTAGGCCGGTGATGCCGCCGCCGATCGTCATCGTCACGTCGTTGACAGCGACGACATGACCGAACCATTTGGACACTTGGTCTATTTCGATTGTATTCATGCCGACGCGACCTTTCGATAACGCACGTTCAACAGCCAGAAACAGGCGGCGCTCATCAGCAAGATGACCGCGGTAGCAGCCAGCCCCATGCCGAAACCGGGCTCCAAACCGATGGTGGAAGTGGAAATACGGAACAACCCGGCCTGCGCGGTGTCGTACAGCGTGATGGGGGACAACACGGACGCCCAGATCGCCTTGTCGGAGGAGCCGCTGACGAACTCGATCGACGACTGCACGGTCGTAGCGACGCCGTACGAACCGACGACGACCGTCAGGATCGCGGCGACACCGAGGCCACGGCGAGGGGTGACGGACGCGATCAAGACGCCGAGGCACGACAGCAGCAATGCCAGCAACACGACACTGAAGACCGCGATCGCGAGGTTTTGAGTGGCCGACCAGAATGGTTCGTCGACGAGCAGTTCACCGATATACATCAGGATCAACGGGGCCGCCAGGAACACCATCAGTGCGGCGAACACTCCCGCGATCTTCGCGATCACGTAGTCGCGCGGGCGCATCGGCCGCGAGAAATACAGCGACATCGTGCCGAAACGCAGGTCCCGCGACACGGCTTGGGGAGCTTGGATGGCCAGGAACAATGCCGGAACGGCCTGCACCATCGTGGTGTATGAAGTCATGTCCAAAATGACGCCGCCCATGTTCGTTTCGACCGCGACGATCACGAACGCCGGCATCAGTACACATGCCATGAGGAACCAGGGAAAGATTTTGGCCTTCGCGCCGCGCTGAATACCGAAAGCGCCTCGGAACGTCTGCCCGAACAAGGCTTTCGTAATGTCGAAACGCCCGAGTCGGTTTCCTTCGTAATGGCGGTAACCGATGTTGTGAATGATTCCGGTTTGCGGTTCGTTAAGCGTTGACATTCTCGGACCTTCCGTCGGCGGGGGACGCGGTCGTGCCGTCGAACAGCTCCGCAATGCGGTGGCGGTCGCGTTGCAAACGCACGAGACCCAGCCCGCTGGTGGCGATCGCGTCGCGGATCATGTCGTAAGTGGTTTCGTCGTCGGCGGGCACATACAGCAGGTCTCCGACGCGCCGAGCGTGAACCCCGGATGTCTCCAGATGCATCGCCGCAGCGGCCGACGCTTCGCTGATTTTCCCGGAAGGATCCATGACTTCGACGATGAGCGTCTGGGTCGCGGTCGTGAGGTCGCCGGTGCTTTGCGACTTCATGAGTCGCCCGCCGTCGATGACGATGATGTGGTCGCTCGTGCGTTCCAGCTCACCGAGCAGGTGTGAGGTAACGAGCACGGAGATGCCGAACTTCGTGTAGATGCGGTGGATGAGGTCCAGCATCTCGTCGCGTCCGACCGGGTCGAGCCCGTTCGTGGGTTCGTCCAAAAAGACGAGTTGCGGGTCGTGCACCAGTGCCTGCGCGAGTTTCACGCGCTGCTTCATACCGGTGGAGTAACCGCCGATGGCGCGGTAACGCTCCTCGTATAGGCCGACATGGCGCAGCGTGTCGGCTGTCCGTTCACGGGCTGCGCCCGTAGGCAGCCCCGACATCAACGCCATGTGCATGACGAATTCGGATGCCGACACGTCGGCCGGGAGACAATCGTGCTCCGGCATGTAGCCAACGCGTTGGCGGATTCGTTCGCCTTCTGTACGTATGTCGAGACCGAGGACGTGCGCGCTGCCTTCGGTGGGGCGCAACAGGCCCAGCATCAGTTTGATCAGGGTGGACTTGCCGGCTCCGTTCGCGCCGACGAGGCCGCAGACCCCTTCGGGTACTTCGAGGGTTAGGTCATCCAAGGCGGTCACTTTCGAGTACCGCTTGGTCATGCCTTCAATGGTTATCGTGGACACATATAGAAGCTAACGCCTCGTTACGCTCCGGGGCGTCATTCTGTGGACGGAATGCGCGGGGGCGTTCGACCTAGGGGAAGCCACGACATCCGGGTCGGGGTAATCCCTTATGTACGCGGACTACTGCGGCATCGAACCGCAGGTGGGCGGTCGCTCAGTCGCCGGAAGTGTCCCAGACCGGGATGCCGTCCTCGGAATCGTGCGGCCAGACGATCGATATCGTCGGTAGTGGTTCGCCTTCTCGCCACCGCAGCGGCCGCAGGCCCATGCTGAAGGCATGTTCGGCGAGCCCCTGACCGGAGACGCCGGCTTCGGCGAACCGGTTGAGTTCGGCTTCCGCCTCCGGATCCATGGCTACCCGATCCATGAACTGTTGACTCATGAGACCGCCTAACAGTAGTGGCCCTATTACTGCGATGGTACGTGCGACTGAGGCGTGCGGCTAGCGTCATACGCAGGTAAGATCGCTGTGAGGCAATTCACTTGGCGTTGTTTCCAAGTTCGCATAAGGTCGCGATAGATGAAGTGTCACCCACTGCGATTTTGTGCATGCGCTGTGTTTATGTCGGGGGAATTGTCCGGCATGACTGTTGACAGTTGCGTATGCAGCCGACAGGCTTAGCCGTACTCGCGATGTTTATGCGCGAGTAGCGAACAAGAAGCCCGAACGTTGATGGTGGGCGCGCCGAGTCGTCGTGTCAGTGCCGAACTGCCCGTTCTTCGAACGGCTTAATAGCTGGCCATGGCTGTGCGGACCCCTTACTACGTACGAATCTGGAGCGTTGCATGACAGCGACGGTGGCCGTTGTCGGCGGTGGATATGGCGGAGTCACCGCCGCACAGGCGCTCGATGACGTTGCCAATGTCGTCCTGATCGACCCCAAGGACTCGTTCGTTCACAACGTGGCTTCGCTGCGCTCGATCGTCGACCCAAATTGGGCCGACCGCATGTATATGTCGTATGAAGGCGCTCTGAAAAACGGCACGGTCATTCAAGATTGGGCCGTGTCGGTGGACCCCGGCGGCGTGCAGCTGTCCGAAAGTGGCTACGTCAACGCCGACTACATCATTTTGGCGACCGGAACGACCTATCCGTTTCCGGCAAAAATAGGTAACTATCACGCGAACTCGGGCAGGCACCGTATCCGCCGGGCCAATACGGAACTAGCCAAGTCGAACCGGGTGCTGTTGCTCGGCGCAGGACCGGTCGGTCTCGAACTTGCCGGCGAGATCAAGGCGCGTTGGCCCGAAAAGAAAGTCACCCTCGTAGACCCGGAACGCGACATCCTGTCCGGTGCCTTCATTCCTGGGTTCTCGCAAGAGACACGTTCGCGTATGCGTGACGAACTTCGCCGTCAGCTCGACTCTTTGGGGGTGGAACTGTTGCTGGGGACGTCGATGCGCGCCGGCGTGCCGGCCGAGTCCGGCGTCTCGCGTCCATTCACGGCCTCCACCTGGTCGGGTCAGCGGGTCACCGCCGACATCTGGTATCGCTGTTTCGGACGTCAACCCGCGTCGGGGAACGTGTCGCGTGACCTGGCTGGCGCGCGCCGTTCCGATTCGCGACTGACGGTGACGGCACATCTGCGCATCGTCGGGCAGGACAATGTTTTCGCGATCGGCGACATCGCTGCGACGGGAGCGCTCGATACCGCGGTGGTAGCGATCGAACAGGGCACCCTGGCTGCGGAAAACGTCAAAGCGTTGATCAACGGCGAGTCTGAGCTCAGCCGTTACGAGCTGTCTCAGCCCATGTTCCTGGTACCGCTTGGGCCGTCTGGGGGTGCGTCGTATGATCCCCAAAGCGACACCATTTTGGACTCTGCGACTACGGCCGAATACAAGGGCAAGGATCTGCTCATCAGCCAATACGAACAGACAATGGGCATCGCCAACGGCTGATTCTTCGCGTGTGCGCAGATGCGACAACACGATGCCGTTTGGAAGCGTGCACAGCCTAGGAAGGAGCTTCGATGACGCGCTGGTGGGCCGACGCCGTCATCTACCAGGTTTACCCGCGCAGCTTCGCCGACGCCAACGGCGACGGGCTGGGGGACCTGGACGGCATCCGAAGTCGCATCGGTTACCTCGCGGAGCTCGGTGTCGACGCCGTCTGGCTGTCGCCTTTCTATAAGTCCCCGATGAACGACGCCGGCTACGACGTCGCGGATTTCCGGGACGTGGACCCAAGATTCGGCACCCTCGAGGATTTCGATGCGCTCGTCGACGAGGCCCATGCGCGGGGAATGCGCGTCATTATCGATATCGTCCCGAACCATTCCTCAAACCAGCACCCGTGGTTCCAGGAAGCGTTGGCCGCGAAACCGGGTTCCGCCGCACGACGCCGATACCATTTCGCTGACAGCGACACGGGCCCGCCGAATGACTGGCA
>DXIM01000074.1 GCA_019112895.1 Candidatus Stackebrandtia faecavium | reverse complement strand
CGGACCGGGCCAAGCGCCACCCCCGGGTCAGCAGCCCGGTCAGGCGCCGCCTCCTCCACCTCCGGGCGGACCGCAGGAACAACAACCGTCCGGGCCACCGGGGGCACCATGGATGCCTCCGGCCGACCCGGCCAACGCACCGACCACCGGTCAGCCCGCCCCCGGAACCGAAGGCGCTGCCTTCCAGCCGGGTCAGCAGGGACAGCCCGGTCAGCCCGGACAACCCGGTCAGCCCGGTCAACCCGGTCAGCCAGGCAACATTCCCGGCATGCCCAGCAATGAGTCGAAGCCCAAGATGAAGAAGGGCATGCTCATCGGCATCCTCGCCGGAGCGGTTGTCCTCGTCGTAGCCGTCGTGGCCATCGCGATCGTGACGCTCGGCGGTGAACGCTTCGCCGAAGGCGGCTGCGCGCGCCCGGACGGCGACAACGGAGCGGTCGCGATCAGCTGCGATGACGCAGGTAAGGGCGACTTCAAGATCACCAAGCAGGTCGACGACGCGTCGAAGTGCGACGATCCGACTCAGGCTTCCATCGAAGCGGAGAAGGACGCCGAGTACTACTGCGTCGAACCGATCGAAGAGTAAGTAGGTTCACACGTTCAACGGTGGGCATCGTTTCGGCGATGCCCACCGTTTTGCGTAGGCTTTGGGCATGGTCAGCCCCCAGGCACGGGTCCGCGCCCCCGAATTGTCCGGTCGCGGATGGTTCAACACCCAGCACGAACTTCAACTGTCGGATCTCCGCGGCAAAATCGTGCTGCTGGATTTCTGGACGTTCTGCTGCATCAACTGTCTCCACGTGCTCGATGCGCTGCGTCCGTTGGAAGACAAGTACGCGGATTCGCTCGTCGTCATCGGCGTGCATTCGCCCAAGTTCGACCACGAGCGCGATAAGGACGCCCTCGCGGCAGCGATCGCGCGTTACGGTGTCGAACACCCTGTCCTGGACGACCCGGATCTGAAAATGTGGGACGCCTACGCTGCCCGCGCCTGGCCGACGCTCACGGTCATCGACCCGGAGGGCTATGTCGTCGCCAGCATGGCCGGCGAAGGCCACGAGGAGGGTCTCGATCAACTGATCGGTTCCCTCGTCGAGACCCATCGCGACCGCGGCACGCTGCGCATGGACGGGGGTCTCGTCGCGCCACCACCCGAGCACGATGGCCCGCTGTCTTTTCCCGGCAAAGCGGTGGAACTCGCCAATGGCAACCTGCTGGTCTCCGATTCAGCGCATCATCAGCTCGTCGAGCTCGACTCCGACGCAAAAACGGTCGTCGCGCGCATCGGCAGCGGCACACGCGGACACGCAGACGGCGACGCCGACACCGCGCAGCTCAACGAGCCGCAAGGCCTGTGCCTGCTGCCGGACGAGGTCGCCCGGCAGGTCGGCTACGACATCCTGATCGCCGACACCGTTAACCATCTGTTGCGGGGGCTACGGCTGTCCGACCATCGTGTCACCACTGTGGCCGGAACAGGTCGACCCTGGCGCCCCGGCACAAACGACGCGACCTCCGGCCCCGCGGACAGCGTGGATCTCTCATCGCCGTGGGACCTAGCCTGGTACGACGACCGGATCATCATCGCCATGGCCGGTATCCACCAACTGTGGAGCTTCGACCCGCGGGCGGGCACGGTCGCCGTTTATGCGGGCACCACCGTGGAAAGCCTGCGGGACGGTGAACTCCACGAGTCGTGGATGGCCCAGCCCAGCGGCCTCGCCGCTCAGGGCGACACCCTGTGGATCGCGGACTCGGAAACGTCGGCGCTGCGCTACATCCGAAACGGCCTCATGCATACCGCTGTCGGTCAGGGGCTGTTCGACTTCGGGCACGTCGACGGCCCGGCTGAGACCGCGCTGCTGCAGCATCCCCTCGGTGTCGGGGTGTTGCCCGACGGCCGCATCGGCATCGCCGACACCTATAACGGCGCGCTGCGCTGCTACGACCCGATATCGCGCCGAGTCTCGACCCTGGCCAGCGACCTGGAGGAACCGAGCGACGTGCTCGTAGCGGGCGGCCGCACGCTCGTCGTGGAGTCGGCCGCGCACCGCATCAGTCAACCCGAGCTCGATCGCCACGACCACACCGGCGCCAGGTATCGCGTGACGCGACCAGCCACGACCATCGCGCCCGGTCAGGTCGAACTGGAGGTCCTGTTCACACCGGCGCCGGGCCAGAAACTCGACACCAGTTTCGGTCCGTCGACGCGCTTGACCGTGACGAGCGACCCGGCGACGCTGCTCATCAACGGCGCGGGCGAGAACACGCGGCTGACGCGCAGCCTGACCATCGCCGACGATATCGAGCACGCCGTTTTGCAGGTCGTCGCCCAAGCCGCCACGTGCGATGCAGATTCACCGCACCCGGCCTGTCACCTCACCAAACAGGACTGGGGTGTGCCGGTGAACGTCTCGAAGGACGGCGCACGCCGTCTCACGTTGACGCTTCGCGACGAGCCCGCTCAACAAAGCTGACGGACCGTAGGTCTACCGTGGACCCCATGCGCCCTCATGTACAACAGCAGCGAACCTCCGCATACGGGATCGCGGTGCGCGACGGCGCCGTCCTACTCGTGCGGGTCAACGCTTCCGGCGACCCGGACTACGGCAAATGGATGTGGCCCGGCGGCGGCATCGAACACGGTGAACACCCGCGCGACGCGGTGGTTCGCGAGTTGAAAGAGGAAACCGGCCTGACCGTCGAGGTCGGCCGACTTCTCCACGTCGGTTCCGACCATCGGCTGCTCCATTTCAGTCCTGAGCGGATCGTGGACTTCCACGGCGTCTTTTTCCTTTACGCGGTGACGGTGACCGGTGGCCGACTCACCGACGAAGCCAACGGCGACACCGCCGAACCCGGCTGGGTCCCCGCGGACGCGCTCCGCTCGACCCCGCTGATCACACCGGTCGCCGCCGTCCTACCTGGCCTGGTATCCGAACCGTAGAGGGCGATGGCGTTGCCTTCGCCCCGCCGCCGCCGGGGATGCCCACGAGGACGTATCAAAGGTTTGCACGGTGGAGGGGCCGAGGCCGGCGGAGTCTCGGTCTTGTCGCGGGCCAAGCATGGAATTCAGCAGAGCCGAGCACAGTCGACCAGCATGACTCGTCCGCACTCTACAGTCGACGTATACACCGTCGAAGGCACGCGGCGTCCGCAGCGGAGCCGATGATTGAGGAGTACGCACATGGCGAAGCTGACATATACGTTTCTTGCGTCGTTGGACGGCTACATCAATGACGCCGAAGGCGGGTTTGACTGGGCGGTCCCAGACGAAGAAGTGCTCGAGTACATCAATACCGCTGAGCGCAACATCGGCACGTTCCTCTACGGCCGCAAGATGTACGAGATGATGACCGGCTGGGAAACCGACCCGTCGGCCGCGGAACAATCGCCGGGCAGCGCGGAGTTCGCCGAGATCTGGCAGTCAAAGGACAAGGTCGTATTCTCCCGCACGCTCGAGACCGTCTCCACGAGGAACACCCGCATCGAGCGCGAATTCGATCCCGAGTTTGTCCGTGTCCTCAAGAACGATTCCGAGCAGGATCTCAACATCAGTGGGGCAGGCATCGCCGCCGCGGCTTGGCGGGCCGACCTGATAGACGAGTGCCATGTGTTCGTCGCACCCATGCTCGTCGGCGGCGGACAGAGGCTATTTCCCGAGGGTGTCCGGCGGCCCCTCAATCTCATTGACGAACACCGGTTCAAGAACGGGATGGTGCATCTTCACTACCGCGTAGGAAA
>DXIM01000073.1 GCA_019112895.1 Candidatus Stackebrandtia faecavium | reverse complement strand
TGGTCCAGGACCGCTTTCGCGCCGGCACCGATCTTCGCGTACACCTGCGGGCGCGCGACCGAAAGGTACAGTCCCCACAGGATTCCGGCGACGGCGATTGCGGCATAGATCGTCGGAATCAGCCACGGCAGGATCGAGCCTGTCGGGGCGTCCAAGAGTATGGCGAAGTTCGACAGTGCGGTGTAAAGCACGACACACAGCACGAGCGTTGCCAGAATGGGGGCGAGGTGTGCCTTCCATATGCCCTCGCTGTGCGAGTTCGTGAAGAAGAACTTCACAATTGCGATCGATGCGGCAGTGACCAGGACCAACACGCCGAGGCCGCCCGAGGTACCCCCGTAGAAGAACAGGTGCTTCAGCGGGTCTAGTTCGAGGACTGCGTAGATCACGATGACGGCTAGACCGATGATGGTTTGGATCATCGACGCCGCGCGCGGCGACGACGACTTGGCCGAGGTACGGCCCAACGCGGAAGGCAGCACGCCCTCGCGTCCGAGCGAGAACATGTAGCGCGCGACCGTGTTGTGGAACGAGACGGTCGCGGCGACGATGCTCGTGATCATCAGGATCTGGGTAATCAACATGACCGTGCTACCGAGCTGGCTGTTGGCCAGGTTGAAGATCAGCTGGTCCTGTTCGTCGGCCGACCGAGCCTGAATGTCCTCTGTGCCGACTGCGACGGTCATCGCCCACGACGCGAAGGTGTACAGCAGGGCCAGGACGATAATGGAGGTGTAGGTCGCGATCGGTACCGTCCGCCGCGGGTTGCGGCTTTCTTCGGCGTATACCGTCGCCGCTTCGAAACCGATGAAGCCGAGCACGGCGAGGATCAGGATCGCGCCGGCTCCAGGGCCCCAGAGGTTTTCGGGATTAAGACCACCCATGTCCATAGTGCCGCCCGCCGGGTGAAACACGTTGGAGATGCTGAGCACGGCGATGATCGCAATCTCGGCGACGAGGAGGACCGCCAGGATCCGTCCGTTGAGGTCGACGGCCTGGAGACCCAGGACCGCGACGAGCAGCCAGCATGCCAGCCCGACTGCCCACCAGGGAACTGTGATCCCGGTGTAAGCCTCCAACGTGCCGGCGGTGGTGATGCCCAACAGTCCGTACAGGCCCACTTGGAGAGCGTTGTACGCCGCGAGCGCTATCCATGCGCCTGCCACGCCGAGCGGTCGACCGATGTGGGCGATGTAGGCATAGAAGGCTCCCGCGTTCGTCACCTGCCGTGACATGGCGACATAGCCGACGCTGAACAGCAGCAGGATCGCGCCTACGGCGAGGAAGGCCACGGGGATGCCCGTGAGGCCCGTTTGAGCGAAACCCGTTGTTACGACACCACCGACAACGGTGAGTGGGGTTGCGGCAGTGGCGATGAAACACATGACCGCGTCGACGCCAAGCCGGTTCTTTGCGAGGGCACTTTCTACAAGAGATGGCCCCGTTGAGGAGTTAACGGACACAGAAATTCCAATGTAATTTGAGGGGTTCGAGGTTATGTACGGTGCGTTTGGACTGCAGTACCGACTGCCGCGGCCAGGTGCTGAGCCAAATGTCCCCAGGGGTTGGGGACCTGCTTGCGGATCGCGTCCAGGCGGCTGCGAGCCATTTCGCGGCCGTCCTGCGATCCATGTTCGATCAGTTCTTGACGCAAGCCGGTGGCGTCTGTGGCCACCATCAAGAATGCATCCCGCCCGGTAAGGGGGGCCGGGTCGGGCTGAGTGAGATACCGCCGAAGCCGTACCAGTGGCCACGCGGCCGTGGACGGGTCATCGGTGACGTAAAGCTCCTCTTTCGACAGGAGCCGGCGCCGGGTTTCCAGGCGGATGAGACCGCGGGAAGCCATGCGTTCAGAGATTTGATCCACACTGTTTTGCGCGAAGAATGCCAACCAGTCGTGGGTTGGGTGCGTGCGTGTCTCGCCTGCCATCTGGTCGAGAACCTTGTGGGTCAACGCATCTTGCGGTGGTTTACGTCCGACCACTATGAGCCGGTCACCACTGACGTCCAGGTGCGCAGCGAGCTCGGCGACCAGGCCCGCCGCGAGGCTCAGGGCCACAATGCTGCGTGCTGCTAGGAACTTGCCGGAGGATTCATCGAGCAATACAAGGAAGAGTTCATCCGCGAGAGGGATGAAGGGACGGTTGCTCGAGCGCCTGCGTGTGGGGCCGGGGGGTCCGGTACGACGATCCGCGTTATTAACGTCGCCATTCATCATCAGTGGCGGCCCTTACGATGCTTCGGTACCTACATACATGGACGATCTTGACTTCTTGAGCATTGGTATCCACCTGTACCTTCTCGTTGTTGGATCGTTTCGACATCCGGCCGGGGGATGACATGCCAGGTCATCCAGGCTCCAGGCTCTTGTCTATTGAGGCTTGGGCTGTCGGAGCTATGCGAGCCTGCGTGTCCAGTGCTGTTGACGCCGGGGTGCGACAGGTCGTTTTTTGGTCGGGGTCGTATTCATATTCGAGTTACTGTCGGTTGCATAACTACGGGTTGCGTACAGCCCACGATTTTGGGGGCTCGTGTCTATCGTATTGCCCGGCGTGATCTTCGTATCGGGCGGTCGTGATAAACGACGTTTTGCCTACAAAAACGGAGCATATCGGGGTTTAACCGGTGATTCGTTATTTCTGAATCGCGGCTGAGCGTACATCACTTCCACAACGTTCGGTACACGTGTGGGGACGAATACAAGTGCGACTTGCACATGTAGATGCACGTGCAGTAGTCAATCTGGTGGCGATCTGTTGCGTCCGAACGATTGGCGCTCGTAGCGATGGCGGAATCGGATTGCTAAATATGCAAAGAGTTATATTCGTGCAGTGACGGATCGCGCCCACCGACTGCAGCTGCACCCCCCGGTGGGAGTCCAACGGTCGCGGCTATTGCCTAAAACTTCCCATATCGCGGATCCGTGGCGACTCGAGGGCGGCGCGGCGGTCGCAACCTGGGGGATTGCTGCTCGCGAGGCGAGGATCTCGGTTGGTCATGTCCGGTTTGCTCGAACTGTGTGGGCTTCCAGCCAAATGTTCGTAAATCGATGATGTTCCATGTCGGTGATAATTCTGATACTTTCACCACTCCGTGACGGCGTTGACACTGTCGTTTCGGAGCATGAATCCAAAGGGTAGTGCTCACCAGCGGTACTTAATGGACCTATGGTGTTGCCTGCCCTCTACCCCCGGAGGAACGACTCAATGAAGTCTTTGCGAGGCAAACGGCGCATGCTGATCGCCGCAGGCGCGAGCGCCGCAATCGCGGTGTCCGTCGGCATAGGCGCTCCGATGGCCATGGCCGACAGCGCACCCGAGGACGTGACCACTCACGAGGCGAACGCCGAACTGCTCGACCCGCAGTGCGCCGTTCCGCCCGGGCACGACGTCGAGGTCATCAACATCGTGCACGACATCGCGCAGGAACGCGGCGTCACCGACAAGGTCATGTTGTCGGCATTCGAAGCCGGCTGGGTCGAGTCGCACATGAATAACCTGGACTGTGGCGACGCTGACTCCATCGGCGTCTTCCAGCAGCGTCCGAGCCAAGGCTGGTGTGACCCGGCCTCGCTGTGCATGGACGTGCGTCACGCGACCAACGCGTACCTCGACCAGGCGATCCCGAACGACGCCAACAACCCCGGCTTCACTGCCGGTCAGCTCGCGCAAAGCGTGCAGCGTTCCGCCTACCCGGAACGTTACGACGAGGCAGAAGGCAAGGCACACGAACTGATTGCCGAAGCACAGGCTTAAACGGCATTCCGCGCCCGGCATGCGGTATGCATATAGCCCGTGCTGATGCGCTCTTGCGCACAACATGATGTGAAGGCCCCGTTCTCACGGTGAACTGGTCCGGCGGAGTTGGACCTAAATTTCGGCGAGCAGTTCGTCACCGAGGGCGGGGCCTTGGCGTGCGCCGTGGTTGTTCGGTCGGTAATGATGCCACGCGCAAGCGGACCCGCGTTGTCGCGCTCGCGGCAGTGAAACAGCAGGTAGATAGCTGTCTGCGCAATTATCATCGGGTCATGGAACCTGACGAGTCGCAATTCGACCCCGACGAGGGGTGGGCCCGCCGGCGGCGACGGTTGCGGGTGCGACTGGTGGCATTCGGTTTTCTTGTTGCCAGTCCGTTCGTGTACTACGGCATCGGTATGGAGGCCGCGGTGGCGACCGTGTTTTGTGCCTTGATTCTTTTTGTCGTCGGTTCGGCGGTGGGGTAGCGCCTGCGTTCTCGGGAGTGAATTGGCACCAATCTGAGTGGCTTGGCCCACATTTGACCGTCGGACATTTATCTAACACGGACGTATTAGTATTTTCAACGCATGAGAATGGACCCCGAAAATAGAACTGGAAGCGATCCGATGAGGACCAGCGGCGCGGCTGCCTCAAAGAAGACGACCATGCCGTGGCCGTTGTGGATCGTCATAGCCGGAATGGTGGTAGCGGTCGTGCTATTGATCGCGCTACCGGTGGCGATGGCCGTGGATCGTTCGCACACGGAACAGATGATTCTCAACGATCAGCCCGAACTGGATCCGGCGCATCTGGGATTCGCCTTCGCTGCCGTGATGGTTTTTGCGATCGTGCTGCACGGGATCGACGCGGCACTCACGCTATGGTTCGGCATCAAAGCGATCCAAGGTCGACGGTGGGCACGTATCGCCTTGACCATCGTCCTCGTCGTGCTGACGGTCGGCAGCCTGTTCTCCGCCGCGGCCGTCCCCACATACCTGTGGGCCGTCATTCCGGGCGATACCGCCCACATCCTCATGGTGATCGCGCTGTGGGTGCCGAAATCGGTGCGGGACTACTTTGCGAGGCAAAGCGACCGTTCTCCCGCCTCGTGAAGGCAAAAGCACTTAATAGCGTCGGCACCGGCGTTGCTAATGTGAGGCCGTGCCCAGGGAAATAGACCACAATGAACGCCGCGAACGCATAGCTGAGGCGGCCTGGCGCGTGATCCTGCGCGAAGGCGTCGGCGGTGCCTCGGTGCGTACCGTCGCGGCGGAAGCCGGCCAGTCGGTAGGTTCGCTTCGGCACGTGTTCTACAGTCAAGCGCAGCTTTTGGCGTTCGCGCTGGACCTGGTCGTCGCGCGCGCCCAATCGCGGGTGGAGCGGCTGCCGCCGGTATCTCACCCAGTCGCCGGCGTCATTGCGGTCGCATCCGAGCTGTTGCCGCTCGACATCGAGCGTCGCGCCGAGATGGAGGTCTACCTCGCGCTGTTCACCGCGGCACACGCAGACCCGGACCTGCGTCCGTCGCGTGACCGCGCCCATGCGGCCATGCGTGGCGGCGCCGCGTGGATGATCGACCAGCTCGACAACGGGACAGACCTCGCTCCAAACTGCGATCGCGATCTTGAGGCGCGACGTCTGCACGCGGTGATCGACGGCGTTGCCTCGCTGCTCGTGGCCGAAAGCGCGGATGCGGACCCGCAATGGGGTCTGGATGTGGTGGTACGGCACATCAGGTCGCTGGCGACGGGGTTACGGCTCGCGCGCATAAGTTACCGACACGCCCGTGCGGGTGCGAAACGGCACGGACGATCCACTATCCACGTGAGGAATCTGTTGCGCGACTCACGACGCAGACACCATTAAAACAGTTGCGGGACAAAGCAAACACCGTAGAGTTGACGCTGAACTGCAAGTGGACTGACCATCATGTTTTGTCTTGTCTAGTCGCGAATGGGATGTCGCAGGGACGGGGGATGGGGATGGTCGGCGCCGGCCCGGCTCAAGCGTCGCGGACGGCGATGACATTGAAGGGAAGTCATGCGTAAACGTCTAATTTTGTCTCTTTCGGCCCTGTTGACGGCGGGCGCGGTGGCATTCGCCGCTCCTTCCGCCAGCGCAGACACTTCTGCTACGCAGGATGTCGGCATCGCCGGCTGTAGTGAATGGACTGGATGGCTCAACGCGCCGAAAGGTGGAGTCGCGCACCCGAAGTACTACGGTTCCTCGAAGCCTGCCAAGAAGTTCTCGGCAGGGAAGTACTTTTTCGATGCCAAATGCAAGAACAAGTACGGCAACACGTGGTACAAGATGAGCCCGCTGGCCGAACAGCCTTACGGCGGGTACTACGTGTACTCGGGTTACGTGTCTTAATGGGGCACGCCCGCCCGTGCTCACGCGCGGGCGGGTCTTCATATGGCGACGCCGACCTTCAATTTGCCGGCAGGGTCCCGTTGTCGCTGTTTTCACATGTGGTGGCTTAGGTCGACGCGTAGCAACGGCCGATTCTCAGCGGGAGGCCGCGAACTGGATTGTGTTGCTTATCGCCGCGGTGACCATGATGGTGGTCGCCTTGGTCGTCGATTTCGTACGCATCGCAATAGCTCGCGACACGTGATCGTGTGCTGGCGAGCTGACTGCTGGATACTACCGTCGTATCGTCGCGGAGCGATGCCGCTGAATCGTAGGGGCGCCTGGCTCGGACGGTGTTCGGTGCCGCCTCATGTGGAGCGGGACGTGGCACGGTCCGCGTTCTTGCGCACCCGCTCGGCATAGACGGGCCACATTTCTTTTGGCAGGTCGTGGCCGACGCCTGGGTATGTGTGCAGTTCGGCGCCGTCGATGGCCGCCGCAAGGTCGCGGGCCGCGCATGTGCGCAGGAGCTGATCCGCTTCGCCGTGCAATATGGTCGCGGGCGTCTGGATCTGCTTGAGGCGGCCGCCGCCCCAAGACGCACCAAGTTGGCGTCCCATGATGGCTTGGTCTCGCACGGGACAGTACGCGTCTTGACTGACGCGTGCGCGCGCCTCCGCCTCATCGAACGGATATCCGGGGGATGACAGCAGCCGAGAGATCTCCATTGCGAAGGCGACGTCACCGTCTGGTGTGTCGGGAAAACGCAGACGCGTGAGTTTCGCGATCAGGCCGGGACGGATATAGCGCAGCATGTGGCGGGCCTTGCCGTCGCTAGGTACTGCGGCCGAGGACACGATGCTGCGGACCCGATCGGGGTGCCGGATCGCCGTGCGCTGCACGATGAGCCCGCCGAGCGAATGTCCGAAGAGGTGTGCGGAGTCCCAGCCGAGCGCGTCGAGGACGCTGACCACGTCGTCGGTCATGTCTTCGAAGCGGTAGGCGGGCGAATTGGGTCGAAGCACCGATGTGATCGGACCCCTGTTGCGCATCGGGAATCGCGTGGATTGGCCCGAGTCGCGGTTGTCGAAGCGCGCAACGTGAAAGCCACGATCGATCAGCTGGGACACGAACCCCGCCGGCCACCAGAAACGAGTGACAGCGGCGCCCATGACAAGCAGGAGCGGTTGTCCACCTGCACCGCCGAGGTCGTCGTATGCCAGTTGGGTGGTGCCGTTGCGGGCGTAGCCGTCGGGCTGTGTCGGCATTAAATCCTCCTATATGCGAACGACGTTCGCGAACGGTGTTTCACACTGTAGCTCGCCGAGTAGAGTGATGCCAAACCGGGAAGGAGCCACATGAAGCACGACGTGACCCCGATTTGGTTGCGCGGCAGGCCCGCGACCGGGCGGCGCCCCGAACGCAGCCGCGACGAGATCGCGCGGGCGGGCATCGACGTGGCTCAGGCCGGAGGACTCGAAGCCGTGTCGATGCGCAACGTCGCAGCCGAGCTCGGTACCGGTCCCGCATCCCTGTACCGGTACGTCCGCGGCAGGGACGATCTCCTCGACCTCATGGTGGACGCGACCGCCGGTCAATACCGCCTGCGCGAGCCCACGGGCGTTACCGTGTCCGACCTGCTTCATGTCGCCGAAGAAACCTACGCGATCATGCTGCGGCACCCATGGCTGCCCGAGCTCGTGATCGTGAGGCCCACCCTGGGGCCGAACAGTGCCGCCGTGCTGGAACACGTACTGGAAATCCTGGCCGACCGGACCGACATGCCCGCCGCTCGCAAGTTCGAGCTGTTCGGCACGCTCAACGCCGTCGTCGCCACGTTCGCCCGCAATGCCCTGGCCGAGGCCGGAAACAGCGCGTTCGCGTCTTACCTCGAGCACGTCGCCGGAGACGGAAGCCATCCACGAATCGCCGCGACGCTGGCGGCTATGTCCCAGCCACACGATGTCGACGCGCAACGGCGGGCAGTGTTCGAAGGAATCCTCACCGGACTGTTGCAAATGAAGGATTGATCGCGCCGCTCGGTCTGGCGGTGTAGTCGTCGAAGCGTTGAGAGTCAAGGGCTTCGGCTGTCGGCATTCGGACCGAACTCCGCAATCGACCGTGGCTACCGTATGTCAATGAGCGATAACGATACCGCCGGCGTCGGTGCCGATGCCTCGTCCAGCCGCGACGACATGTTGAAGAAAGCAGCGGCACAGGACCGAAACGCCCCATTGACTTTGACCATTCGTGAGCTGTTGCGTTACTGGGGCGTCGAGCGGCGCACGCCGGAAGTCGTGTCCACGGTCCTCGGCGATCTGGATCGCCACGGTTTGGTCACCGTACCGCCGCTCACGGACGTGTGGATCGATAACAGTGTGGAGCTACGCGCCGAGCGCAGGACGAGGCCCAATACGTCGCCGCGCGCTGATCAGCCCGACGCCGGCACCACGCAACGGGATTACTACACCGAAGGCTCGCTGAAAATCGGGGCGTTGGCCGCCGCCAACGTCAAGCCTGAGGCTGTGTCGCCCGACGACCCCATCGACAAAGCGATCA
>DXIM01000072.1 GCA_019112895.1 Candidatus Stackebrandtia faecavium | reverse complement strand
CAACCGTCGGATCCGCCGTCGACGCCTCCGTCCGGGCAGGAGGAACCCCAAGGCTCGCAAGCCGACGACCAAACCACGCCACCCGATACCGACCGCGAGGGCGTTGACGCGCAACGCGACGCGAGCTCGGCTCCGGAGCAGCCGGTAACCCCGGCCGCCAGCCAGGCCCAGTCAGACCCGGCGCAGGCTGGCCCGACCGCGGACTCGTCCCAATCCGGTACTGGGCCGCAGGACGCTCGAGCGTCGCAGGCGCAACCGCCGACATCGGGACCGGACACGCAGTGGGCGGCGCCGCGGACGCAACCGTGGCAGCCACAACAACAGCAGAGCCAACCGTTCGCGCCGGGCGAAGCCGGGCCGCAGCATCCCGGACCGCACATGGTGCCGCCCGGTTATCAACAGCCTTATCCGGCGCAACCCCCGCAGGGACCGACCACAGGTCACCCACCGGGCACGCCGCAGGTCCCGGGGTACCCGATGACGGCGCCGCCGGCGACGGGCGGCGGATGGTCGCCGTATCCGGGCGCTCCGCAGCCGTATGCTGCGGCGCCGAGGCCCCCGAATGTCGGGAATCAGCCGGCGCCGATGATGCCGGCGCCGATGCCGGGACCGAACAGTCACGAGGGTTTGCCGACTCCGTCGCCGGTGCCGCAGCCGGACCAAGGAGTCGACACGGGGGACGGGTTCTCCTGGCGGCGTTTCCTGACGCTCGCGGCGGCCGTCCTCGTCCTGGCCGCGGGCGCGTTCACGATGTGGCTGGTCCTGGGAAGCAGCCTCCAACCAACCGCCGTCGTGGTCGGGGTATCGGCAGCGATCCTGCCGGTGCCGTTCCTGATCGGGTGTTTCCTGTGGCTCGGTCGGTACAACCCGAGACCGGCGAAATACTTGCTGTTCGCTTTCGGCTGGGGCGCGTGCGTGGCGACCGCGGTCGCCGTGGGTCTGAACACGCTTGGCGCCATCCTGTACGCCAAGGTCGAGTTCCCGTGGCCGGAACCGGAGGCGCAAAGCTGGGCGGACGTGTTCACGGCCACGACCGTGGCGCCGGTAACCGAAGAAATCATGAAGGCCCTCGGCCCACTGCTGATCCTGTTGCTGCGGCGTAAGCATTTCACCGGGCTTGTGGACGCCCTGATGTACTGCGGCCTGTCGGCTGTCGGATTCGCGATGGTCGAAAACATCCTGTATCTGGGGCGCGGTTTCGATACCGGATCCGAAGGGATCGGCGCCGCAGGTGGGGCGTTGATCGCGACCATGACGTTCATCATGCGGATCCTGTTCACCGGCTTCGCGCATCCGCTGTTCACCGCAATGACCGCGATCGGTCTGGGGGTAGCACGCCGGCGTAAACGTGGCCTGGGACGCGTAGCGATTCCGCTCATCATGTTGCTGGCGGCGATGCTGCTGCACGGCCTGTGGAACCTGATGGCTTCACTGGGGCCGGTCGTCTTGCTGTCCGGCTATGTGTCGGTGATGATGCCGATCTTCTTCACCGCCGTCGGTGGGGCGTTGTGGATACGCGCGTCTGAGGCCCGGCTCGCCGTGCACATCCTTTCCGACTACGTGGACGCCGGATGGTTCTCGCCGCCCGAGATCGCGGCCTTGGCGACGTATCGGCGCCGAGACTCCGCGAAACGCTGGGCGCGTCGAGTAGCGGGCGACGAAGGTCACAAAGCCATGCGCGAATATCAAAATCTCGCTACCTCGCTCGCACTGCTGCGGGACGGCCACAATCGCGGCCTCGTTGACCCGCAGCGCATGGCGCGACGCGAATACGCCCTGTTGGCGGCGATCGTGGCCAAACGCGAGGTCTTCGCGGGGCGGGACAGCTCCATGCCTCGGTCGGTGTGGGACGGTCGCTACTACCAGGTCCAGTTCCCGGACGGGTCCGTGCGACAGGTGAACCCTCCGGAGACGCCGGTGATGCCCATCCCGATCGCCATGCCCCGCCCGCCGCAACACCCGGGCATGATGGGCTGGGCGCCCTCGAACTATTGAAGGACGACGCGATACAGGATCGAAGCAGTGGCGTCAGTCGCTACGCTGAAGGCATGACGCAATCCGGATGGGCGCCGCCCGGTGCATCGCAAGGCGGCCAGCCACATGGGTCGGCGCAATCGATGCCGATGGCGCCGTCGACGCTGCGCCCGCCGCAGCGGCCGACATCGGTCTCACCCACCGCGGCTAGCCCCTATTCGCAGCGTCCCCGCTATCGCGAGCCGCATCAGGTGACGGTCGTCGGCGTGCTGGCCGGTGCCGGCGTGACGTTGCTGTGGTTCATCGTCACAATGCTTTTGGGTGTTGATCTCAGGTCGACACTGTGGGTGACGATCGTGGCCGGCGTACTGGCGGCCGCGGTGTCTTTCCTGCTAGCGCGCTACGGTGACCGGGGCGTTGCTGCCGGGGTCACTGCAGTTGCCGGTACCGCGTTCGCGGTGGTGGGGCTTGTGGTGGAATGGCAATTGCTAAACGGCACGTGGATCCTTTGGTGATTCAGCGCTAAACCCTGTCAATCCGTGACTGTGACAAGCGGTCGTGCTCCGCTCATGGTCCCCATCAGACTCGAAACTCACCGGGGGTGGATATTGTCTTACTTTGCTGTGGCTGCCGCACGCGTCAGCGATGCGTGGGAAGCCTCATCGATGGACCTGGACGACGCCGATGACATCGACGACGTCGTGGAGGAGCTGCGCGAGCTGGCCCCCGACGCCGACCTCGTGCTGCTGTTCGTCGAAGCCGACGACGAATACTTGGCCATACTGCGTTTTGATGGCGGTGACGACCTGCGGGTCTTCTGTTCCGACTCGGAATTTGCGGACGTCAACCGCATGGGCGCGATGCTGCTGTCGGAAACGGAGCTCAACTCCGAGCCCCAGCCGGACCCGGATGACGACGCGGAACCGACCACGACCGAACTCGACGCCGAGCCGGTCGGGGATTTCGACTTGCTCGCGGACCTCGGTGTCTCCGCTGCGACGCTAAAAGCGGTGTGCGCCAAGGACGGCATGCTGCCATCCGACATCACTGCTGAGATCGCGGCGCGAATCGGATGCGGCGACGTCCTCGAAGAGGTACATGACGCTTAAGGTGCACGAAACCTGGATGCGGCGTGCCCTCGAGGTTGCATCCGGATCAGGCGAAGACATACCGATCGGCGCCGTCGTCTACGGCCCGGACGGCGCCGAGATAGCGGTGGCGCATAACACCCGTGAATACGCCACCGACCCCACTGCCCACGCCGAAGTGCTCGCTTTGCGGCGCGCGGGGAAGCGGCTCGATACTTGGCGCTTGACCGATTGCACGCTCGTGGTGACGGTCGAACCCTGCACGATGTGCGCAGGAGCCGTCACGCTCTCACGCATCGGCACGCTCGTTTTCGGTGCGTGGGAGCCGAAGACCGGCGCGGTCGGTTCTTTGTGGGATGTGGTTCGTGACCGTCGATTGACGCATCGCCCGCAGGTGTATTCGGAGGTGCTGGCCGATGAAGCGGCAGCGCTCATGCGCGGCTTCTTCGGGCGTTTCGATGCTTAACCGCTGCCGGTGTCCCCACCGGATCCGCTGCTGCTGCCATGTACGGAACTTGACGACAAGTAGTCGATGAATCGGGCACGAAGGAGGGGTTCGGCTTCGCCGTAGTCGGCGTCGCCGCCCGTCAACTCATGCCACAGCTGCAAGACACTGTCGAGGCCGGGACCGACTGAACCGAGCGAACCGTCCACGTCTTCGGCCTGCGGAGCGTGAGGCAGATGCTGCACCAGATCCCAAAAGAAACCGATGTCGTGACGTTTACGTGCGGCCGCGAACGCGCGGTCGCGGAGTTCACCTGTCGTTAGGGAGCTGAGCGTGTCATCCATATGCAGACAATAGTGAACACGTCAACGTCGGGTCGCCCGAAAACGGACACCTGAAGATCGCGGTCTGTGGGGTGCACTCGATAATGGTGCGCCTTGGTCGGGCGGGGCGACACGATGTGGCGCCCCGCGACATCCAACCAAATGTTGAAGACCGCCGAGGTCGCTGGTCAGCGCTTGCGCGAGACCCAGTCTCCCTCGCGAGATTCGTCTACGTACCTGTCGGGCACATAGTCTGCGTATGGGTCCTCGTCATACGTGTCATCCGTTGAACCACCGCCTGACAATTCGCGCTCTAGCGCGTCGAGATCGGTATTCGGCGAATGATATTTCAGCCGCCGCGCTACCTTTGCCTGCTTAGCCTTGGCCCGGCCGCGCCCCATATGGCTCGACCCCCTCGCACAGAATCATCGGGGCTGCCGCATCGGCGCCCCGGAACAGTTGACATCTCTCGTGGCTCCTACCGTACAGCGCGAAGTTGCGCATTCCCACTCGGGCCACCACCGATTTGCCCGAAAACACCTGAAATGACCGATAAAACATTCAGAAGTGTGGCGGGTGACAGTGTGATTTCTAGTAACGACCGGCCCCCGGGGGCCGGTCGATACGTCGAAAGCGGCGACCGAAGCCGGGATCGCCGGCTTGTCCGCCGGACGCCGCTTTCAATTCGCTAGTTCTTTCCCAGGTAGATGGTGCGAATGCGGCCGCAGTCGGCGATGCGCCGTTCGGCGAGGGCGTCCGCCGCGACCGCCGGCGAGACGTTCTCGGCGTCGGCGGTACGAAGGATCGTTTGTGTGATGTCGAATATTTGGCTGGCCCGGCGCTTGGCGCGATCGAAGTTGAATCCCTCGATCTCGTCCGAGACCTGAATCACGCCACCCGAGTTCACCAGATAGTCGGGGGCGTACAGGATGCCGCGGTCCTGCAGCAGCTTCTCGACCCCGGGGTGAGCGAGCTGGTTGTTGGCCGAACCGACCACGATCGACGCGCGCAACTGGGCGACAGTGTCGTCGTCGAGCGCGCCGCCGAGAGCGCACGGGGCGTAAATGTCGATGTTGGAGGTGATGAGTTCCTGAGTCGAGTCGACGAACGTCACCTGCGGGTAGTTCTCCGCCAGCCACTTCTTCGCCTGCGGCGCAATGTCCGTGGCGACCACTTCGGCGCCCTCTTCGATCATGTGAGGCACCAGGTAGCGGCCCACCTTGCCGACGCCGGCGATCCCGACGGTACGGCCAGCGAAGCTCGTGGTCTCGAAACGGTGCTGCAGCGCGGCGCGCATTCCACACACGACGCCCCAGGCGGTGAGCACAGACGAGTCGCCGGCGCCGCCATGGTCGCTCGAACGACCGGTGACGAAGGAGGTCTCCTTCGCGATGACGTCCATGTCCTGCACATATGTGCCGACGTCGCAGGCAGTGATGTAACGCCCGCCCAGCGTCTCGATGAATCGTCCGTATGCGCGCAGCAGCGGCTCCGACTTATCGGTTGCAGGGTCGCCCCAGATGACGGCCTTACCGCCGCCCAAGTCCAGGCCGGCGAGCGCATTCTTATATGCCATGCCCTTGGAAAGGTCGAGAGCGTCATAGACGGCGTCGTCCTCGTTGGCGTAGGCGTAAAACCTCGTGCCGCCCAGCGCCGGGCCCAGCGCGGTCGAGTAGATCGCGATGATCGCTTTCAAACCGGATTCTTTGTCTTGACAGAACACGACCTGTTCGTGCCCGGTCACGTTGCTTGGTGCCTCGAATACACCCATGGTGCGCTCCACGAAATCTGAAGTCCTTATGGGACTGGTTTTTGATTGGCAGGGATGGTGCCCTCGGGCGGATACGCATGGACGACAACCACCGGGTTCCATCCGGCGATGCGGTGTTCGTGTCCGCCCTTAGCGTCAGACTAGACCGTTGGGGTGCATATTTAGAGTCCCTGCACGGTCGGGATCGTGTGGCCCGGCCGACGCGAATTGGCAGTGTGCAGTACGAACGTGAAAAGATCGCGCCGTGTATACACCACGAACGGCCTATATGCGGGTATACGAGCCGTTGGCCGCCTTCTCCGAAAAACGCGCAGAGTACTGGCGGGACTATGCGCAATCGGGGCGGGCCGTTGATCCGGCCCACGGCCCGAGGCTTCAGCGCGCGGAGCTGTACGACTCGGTGAGGTCGGGTTGGACGGAGCTGCCGATGATGTCCGACGATGCGTACGTGATCACGACGGATCGGGGGCCGCTCATCTGCCCTTGGCGTCTGGGGCCGCGGATAGCGGAAGCGATTCGCACGATCGATAGTCAGATCCCGTCGCACTTGGTTGACGCTTTTGTGCCGCAGTCGATTCAGGAGGCGGCGATTTTTTCGAATCCGCGTGATGTCGATAAAACCTCGCCGGAAATCGCCCCCGGATGGCACGAGCAGGTGGCGAATTGGCATGTGCCGATACGCTGGTTCAGCTGCGTGGACATTGGCGATCGCGAGATGTCTATTTCGGATGATCGCCGCGTGGTGCGATACCGTGTGCCGATGGCGCGGGCACGGCGCCGGGTGCGACACGCGTACGGAATTTTGCAAACGTCGATGGGGAAAGACAACCCCGTAGCGGTCAGCGCTCGTCATACAAGTGAGTGGCTTGCGCTATTTCACCCGAAATCAGTAGTCGAAGTGGATTACGGTGGAATCGCATGGGTACTGTCTGAAGCAGAGCTTCGGCAGGACGACTCGCCGCAGCTGGCTCATGACGCACTGTCGGCGCTAGCGACCGGCGACGTGATGCTCGCTAGTCGACGGTACGAACAGCTCTTGCGTCGGTGGAAGCTTGTTCGCCTGCGGGAACGCCGAAACTTAAGGTGGTTTAAAATTACCTTAAATCACCCATAAGATCTCATATTATGATTTGTCATGGTATTTGCCGACCTGTCAGTTGAATCACTTTCGACCGTTCGGCCTATTCTCCGGACCTGCAGGCGATCGGATTATGTGTGTGTGGGATCGCCAGCCCCCCGTTATGTGATCCCGCGAATGTCTGGAGGAGAACCAAATGACTACGCGTACACAAGACCCTGAGCAGTTGCTCACGCCCGCAGAGGTCGCATCCATGTTCCGCGTCGATCCCAAGACTGTGACGCGCTGGGCGAAAGCCGGCAAGCTGAGCGCGATCCGCACCCTCGGAGGCCACCGCCGGTACCGCGAATCTGAAGTACGGGACCTGTTGCATGAACAGATCCCGAGTCAACGCGAGCCGATGGGCGAATAGCGAGCCGGCCCGATCCGGCCGACACGCGATCGTGCTGGTCATTTCGACGAGTCGTAACCTGTCTCATCGTGGACGTCACCATTTTGAGTCTCGTAGACGGTCAACCCAGCTGCGGCCCGCGCACCCAAGTGCTTGCCTGCGCGGATGCCCTGAGCGCGGGAGGGGCCGAAGCCAAACTGACCGACGCGGTCGACGACGCCGGAATAGACGCAGTCCTACAGGCCGATAACCCCATCGTGGTCGCGGCGGATAGCGACTCCCAGATACGGGCGGTACTGCGGCGCGCGGTACGGATAGCGGCGCCGGCGCCCAGTGCGCGGGGCACCGACCTTCCCGACGACCGCACGGTCGCCGATCTGCCACCGCTGGGCGTACTGCCGTTGGCGCAAACACCGGAACTGGTTCCCGCACTGGGGTTGCCAGACACCCCGGAAACAGTCGCCAACGCGGTACTCGCCAAGACAGTGAAACGCACCGATCTGCTTCGTAACGACGGCGGCGGAGTCACCGTGCACGGCATTCGGCTCGGTGGAGGAGACCGGCCCTGGCGAGGCAAGATAGCGCTCGACGACGCTATCTTGACCGACGGGACCGAGTCCCTGATCGTGGGCGTCGTCGCCAACGCCGACGGCTACGGCACGATCGACGGACTCCCGTTGTGCGACCCAGACCCGACAGACGCGAAACTGAACATAGCGATCGCGACCCCGGTCGCGAAGAGAGGTCTCTTCCGACGCAAGACCCATATCGAGGTGCGACGAGGCGCAGGAAGGGCAGTGGCGATCACGCCGGTGGACGACGTTCCGTTCATCGAAGACGGCATCACCGGCGAACTCGGTCGCAAACGCACCTGGTGGATGGAGCGTGCCGCCGCCGGATGGTACGTCGATGTAAATAATCCATAGCAATTTCAGGTAACGGGGTGTCTCGCGCTAGCGCAAAAACTAGACACGCCGTACCGTTACCGGTGAAAACTCGTCTCATCCCTCGAATAGCGAGTTGTCGTCGCCAAAGCGTGCGGAACGCCACGATGCGCAGGTGAACGAACAAGCCCGTTGCGCAAAGTGTGCGTTTCCGTAACCGATATACCAGAATGGTTCTCCTCGGACCAAGAGCGGCTAAGGAGCAGGCAGTGGAGCAACCACGGACTGAGCAAGGTCAGCCCGTGCCTCGCCAAGAGTACGAATCGACCCCTCCGGAGCACGAACAGCAGGCCGGTCGGGAATACGATGAGGCACAACCACAGCAAAATGGTGGTAACGCGAACCAACATTGGTCGCCATTCGCACCTGCCGCGCCCGCCTACCAGCCGCTTCCGCCGCCGGAAGGCGCCCCGCCGGAATATCAGACCCCGCCTCAAGGCGGGCTGAACCCGTCGACGCAGCAGCAGGCTACGGTCGGGCCCGCGAACCCATACCAAGGTCAGCAGGTTTACCGCCCGGGCGCCAACGATGAACAACCGGCGCCTCCTCCGGCTCCTCCCGCAGACCCCCAGCAGTTCGTCCAGCCGCCGCATGAGATGCCCTCGGCTGCGCAGCCTGGATACACGAATTACCAGGGCGTCTACGACCCCCATACGGGGCAGCAGCAAGCACCGCAACCAGAAGAGGCGCCACCGCCGCCGCAGCAGCAACAGCAGATGGCCGCGCCCGCAAACGAGGCACCGCAGAATCAGAATCTGCCCATGCCGCAGCAAAACGACGGTATGGAAGCCAACGCGGTGACTGCGGAAGACTTCGCGCGTCGCCGTACCGCGGTGCCGACGAAACCAGTCGCCACCATGGGTGCCCGCGCGAAAATCCGCAAGTCGACTTTCGGCCTGCTCAAGCTGTCGCCGAGCAAATGGGAACGAGACGTCCTGCGTTCCACCGAAGCGGTGCGGCGTAACTTCGGTGGCTTGCGCCAGATCACTGTCGTAAACCCGAAGGGCGGCGCCGGTAAGACCGTCTGTGTCCTCATGCTGGCGATGATGTTCGGCCAACGACGCGGTGGATACGTGTTGGCCTGGGACAACAACGAAACCCAGGGCACTTTGGGTATGCGTGCACAGCAGGACTTCCACAACCGGACGGTGCGTGACCTGCTGCTCGACATGGACCATTTCCGCGGCCCCACCGGGCGTGTGGGTGACCTGTCGCAGTATGTCCGGTCGCAGGGCGAAGCCATGTTCGACGTGTTGGCTTCCGACGAGTCCGCCACCGCGGGCGAGATGTTGACGTCCCAGGCGTTCGGCAACATCCGCGAGATCGTCAACCGTTTCTACAAGCTGATCGTCGTCGACACCGGCAACAACGTGCGTGCCCAGAACTGGCAGTCGTCGATCGATGCCACAGACCAGCTGGTGGTGCCGATGTCGGCACGCAACGACTCCGCCGAAACGGCGGCGCGGATGCTCGACCACTTGGAGCAAAGCGGCCGTCGGGAACTGGTGCGTCGCGCCGTAACGGTCGTGTCGATGCCTGCGCACCGTAAGGACTTGGACCTGCCGGCGGTGCAGCGACACTTCTCGGCGCGGACCCGGGGCGTCCTGTTGGCGCCGTACGAGAAGCTGCTGGACTCGGGCGAACCCATCCGCTACGGCGTGTTGAGTCAGGCGACCCGCGAAGCCTGGTTGAAGATCGCCGCCTCAGTGGCGGAAGGCCTGTAACTCGACGATTGCGATATCGGCGCGGTCGGTGCGACATGGTCGTGCCGGCCGCGCCGCTGCATGTTCGTAACATGCCGGGATCGGCGGGACGAACCCCGTTCCCGGTGCCGCCCGATCGTCACTCGACCGGCCGCAGCGCAACGACTGGGATATCCCGCTGCGTCTTGGCCTGATAGTCGGCGTACGGCGCGAACACATCCACAAGATGCGGCCAGACCCGCGCCTTGTCTGCGGACGAAAGCGTGCGGGCGTCGGCCTCGAAACGCTGAGTCTCGACGCGGAGCCGCACTCTCGGATTGACGGACAGGTTGCGGTACCACTGCGGGTGGAGGTCGGAGCCTCCTGCCGAGGCCACGATGAGGTAGTCCTGCCCGTCACGGCCGTAGATCAACACGGTGCGGTGCCATTGGCCGCTGGTGCGTCCCTGTACGTCCAACAGAAGGCAGGGCGAGGAGCCCATCGTGGTGCCTTGGGTCCCACCGGATTCTTCGTAGAGCCGGGCTTGGTCGGCGACCCATTTCTCCGGGCTCAGTTTGACCTGCGACATGTGTGCTCGCCTCCGGATCGCGTTGTGCTGCGCATTCGATTGTCCCACCGGTGATCCAGGCGAGTGCCGCATTGCGATTTCCCACTGCTGCCGGGGGAACCCTGGCAACCTCGACGCGACAAAGACCGAGAAGATGATCCTCAAAGGATTTTCCACAAAGCCGTGGTTAACCACAGCCGCAGACCAATCATCGTTGCGCCTTCCTTGTCGTGGCCCCATAGTAGGCACGTACCAGCGGATTCGTTACACACGGGAGCAATATGGATCACCACGAGGGGCGGGCGCTGTTCGTCACGAACGACGAAAGCATCGCGGTCGAACTGGCCCGCCTGGCCGCCGCCGCAGGGGCACGTGCGTGGCGTAGCTACGACATCGTCTCGGCACGCGAATACTGGACCGACGCCAGCACCGTCGTATTGGCGCCCGAAGCGGCCGCGGACTGTGAACGGCAAAAACTGCCGCGCCGCGACAACGTCATCGTGCTCACGGGCCCGGCACTCGAAGCCGAACGGGCGTGGTCCTTGGCCGCAGCGATCGGTGCGGACCAGGTCATCAACCTGCCCGACGCCGCTACATGGCTGACGCAGCGCCTTGGCCCACGGCGCGTCGAATCCACACAGGGACGGGCCGTCATCATCAGCGGCGCGCGGGGCGGAGTGGGCGCGAGCGTCCTCGCTGCAACGCTTGGCCTGCGTGCCACAGCCAACGGACGCGCCACCCTGCTGGTCGATGGTGACCGGCGAGGCGGAGGACTCGACCTGGCGCTGGGCTGGGAGAACCTGGAAGGACTGCGCTGGAACGACCTTGCCGGTTCCGCCGGCCCATTCGACCCGCAGCGGCTAAAGACGAGCCTGCCTAGCCATAACGGTCTCGCTCTGCTGTCGTACGACAGGCACCACGACACACGAAGCGACCCCGACCTCGCCGTGGCAGTGATTGCTGCGGCGCGTCAGGTGTACGACCAGATCATCATCGACCTGCCCCGGTACTGCGACGACTGGATAGACCAGATCGCGCACGCCGGTGACTCCGCCATCCTCGTGATCCCTTCGGAGGTACGCGCCGTAACCGCTTCCCGTCAGGTCATCGCGCGGTACGCCCGGCACTGCTCGCGCGTCGAACTGGTCCTGCGTGGCCCCTCGCCTGGGCGGCTGCGTGCGCGCGACATCCAAAAAGCCACCGGCCTACCGTTGACCGCTCAGATCCGCACCGATCCGCGGTTGGCCAGCGCCGCCGAAACCGGGGCGATGGCGGCACGTTCGCGGCGGGGCAACCTCGCCGCAGTGTGCGACACCCTCCTAAACCGGCTGTCGGTCGCGGCACCCGCGACCGGGGGAATGCCCGCGGAGGTGCGGTGATGGCGCTGGTCGAATCGGTGCGCAAACGCCTCGCCCGCACCGCGGCGCCCGTGACCGCCGCGGCCGTGGTCAGTGCGGTGAAAGCGAGCCCCGACGTGGCGGTGGCGGGGTCCGCACTTCTGGATCTCGCCGAGAACGTCGGCCACGAGATCGTCGGCGCGGGTCCTCTGCAGCCGCTGCTCAACGATCCGAACGTGAGCGACGTCCTCGTGAACGGTCCCGGCGAAGTCTGGACGGATGATGGCAAGGGGCTGCGGCTCACCCAACTTCGTTTCGATGACAGCGAGCAGCTGCGTGGCCTCGCGACCAGGCTCGCGCACGCGTGCGGGCGCAGGCTCGACGATGCCCATCCGTGTGTCGATGCCCGGCTGCCGGACGGCACCAGGCTGCACGCGGTGTTGCCTCCGATTGCGAGACGAGGGCCGTATCTGAGTCTGCGCACGCACCGAGCCAGAGCGTTCGACATCGCCGCACTGGCTGAGGCCGGGACCCTCGACGACACGAGCGCCGAGGTGATCCGCGATGTCGTCGCCGCCGGTATCGCCTACCTCATCAGCGGCGGTACCGGTAGCGGGAAGACCACGCTGTTGGGCGCGATGCTGTCGGCAACGTCGCATAAGGAAAGGATCGTGATCGTCGAAGACTCGACCGAACTCGCTCCGCGTCATCCGCACGTTCTCAGTCTGGAGGCACGCGGAGCGAACATAGAGGGTCGTGGAACGGTCGCGATGAGCGTGCTCGTCAAGCAAGCGCTACGCATGCGGCCCGACCGCATCGTCGTCGGGGAATGCCGCGGCGCCGAAATCATCGAACTGTTGACCGCCCTCAACACCGGGCACGACGGCGGCGCGGGCACCTTGCACGCCAACACTGCGGCTGATGTACCGGCGCGGCTCACCGCCCTCGCCTTGCCTCACGGACTCAGCCGAAGCGGGCTCCACGCGCTCGTCGCGTCCGCTCTTGAGGTGGTGATTCACATGCGCCGTACCGAGACCGCACGCGTTGTCGATGAGATCAGCCTGCTTGACGTTGACCCCGATGGCCACGGTATCCGGATCGTCTCGGCATGGCGCCGCGAAAGCGGGCAAACCGCCGCGTACCCGCGACTGCGTCTCCTGCTCGACCGGCGCCTGAACACCGCCAACGGTGCGTCGTCGTGAATCCGGGTCGGCGCCTGGCACGCGTCGTATCTCCGCTTCCCACACGCGGGCCTGCGTGGTGGGGCCACATGCACGGCCTCGCCGCGGACGCGAAGCCCGGTGTGCTCATCACCGGTGCGATGATCGCCGCTGCCGGCCTATCCGGGATGGCCGCTGGACCGGTGGCGGCCGGGCTCGCCCTGGCATACCTCTGTTGGGCATTGAGGGCGTGGCGCCGCATGCGCGCTCGGCAGCAGCAGACGCAGCACGAGCATGAAGCACGACACGCAATATCGCTCGCGGCCGCCGACCTGCATTCCGGTGCCGCCTGCGCGCCCGTCCTGAACAAGGTGACTGCGGTACTGGCGCCCGATGCCAGCCGTCGCGGACGCGTGACACGAGAACGCGTCGAGGCTATTCGGGATGTCGCCGAACGCACCGGGGCACCGGCGGCGCGGCTCATCGAACTGTTGGCGGATGAGCTGCGTGCCCAAACCCGCGGGCGCGCCGCCGTGATCGCGCAGACCGCCGGCTCGCTGGCCAGCGCCAAACTGTTGGCGGCATTGCCCATCGTCGGTATCGCCCTCGGTGAAAGCATTGGCGCCCAGCCCCTGGCGTTTCTGCTGTACACGCCGATCGGCGCCGCATGTGCCGCGGCCACCGTTGCGCTGCAGGCTCTCGGTTTGAAATGGGCTGAACGGATCGAGTCCCGCGCCTATGACGAGTGGGGGTGGGGCGGGTGAACGCGCGAGCGCGACTGCGTGCATTGTCGCCACGAGCCCGAGGATCGGCCACTGGACACACGAAACGCCGAATCCTGGCTTCGGTCGGCGGGGCCGCCAGCGCGGTCCTGATCGTTGATGGTTATTGGTCCGTCCCCGCCGGTGTGGTGGCCGGTTTGGCCGCCTATGCCCTGACCAAACGTATCGAGCTCGAGCAAGAGGATCGCCGTCGGCGCCGCTACCTGCGCCAGCTCCCGTTCGCGCTCGAAGCTTTCGCGGCGTGCCTCAAGACGGGGGCACCCGTCCCGCAAGCTCTCGGCTGGGTTGCCGGAGCC
>DXIM01000071.1 GCA_019112895.1 Candidatus Stackebrandtia faecavium | reverse complement strand
GAAGTGGGTGCTGGAGTACGAACGCTTCAGGCGTCGACATGCACGCTGCGCTTGGCGCCGCCGTACGTGGAAGAAGCTAAAGAATCTGTTGAAGAAGATAGCGTTCGTCATTACGACATTGCCGGGCCTAGTCACGATTCTAAAGATCTTGCCTTCCGTGTATGGGTAGCCACTGGACGGCGCCGCTATTGGCGTGGATGGTTGTGTCGTAATGCGCGGACCATTGCAGCGCGGCGATCGATCCGTCCTCAGCTATGGCACCGGCGGTAACGTATCCGCGCTCCAGCAATATCCACGGCAGTTATTTCGTGGCTGTAAGCGCGTAGAAGTCGGCGAAAACGTCGGGTACTTCGACCGTCTAAATCCAGAAGTGTCGCGCCGCGGCCCGACAAGACGCATTCCGCGGTCTCGGTGCGCACGCCGGTTCACATCCGGTCGAGCACGTCGATCCCGAGCAGGTCCAGGCCATGACGCAGAGTCCGCTGAGTCAGCCGCGTCAACTGCAAACGGTTGGCGCGCAGCGCCGGCGCGGAAGGCAGGATCGGGCAGTTCTCGTAGAAGGCGCTGAACAGTTTCGCCAACGAATACAGGTACGACGCGAGCCGATGCGGTTCGTGTGTCTGCCAGGCGTCGCGCAGGGCCGATTCGTACCCGTCGAGGTGCAGCGCCAGGGCGCGTTCGGCTGGCTCCAGTGCGAGTGTGTCGTCAATGCGGCCCGAGGCGTCGTCGGCCTTGTCGAGGATGGCGGCGGTGCGGGTGTAGGCGTATTGGAGGTATACGCCGGTATTTCCCTGCAGGGCCACCATTTTCGCTACGTCGAAGCGGTAGTCGGTGTTGCGTGCCGTTGATAGTTCGGCGTATTTGACGGCGCCGATGCCGGCGGCGCGGGCGATCGAGTCGAGCTCGGCCGCTTCCAGGTCCGGGTTCTTGGTGGCGACGACGGCACGTGCGCCCTGCACGGCGTCGTCGAGGAGGGAAGCCAGCGGCACGGTGTCTCCGGCCCGGGTTTTGAACGGCGTGCCGTCGGCGCCGAGGACCGTGCCGAACGCGATGTGGCGAGGCGAGACGGTGTCGTCGACCCACCCCATGCGGGCGGCGGTCTCGAATATCAGTCTGAAGTGGAGGCTTTGGCGCGCGTCGACGACGTACAGGATCTCGTTCGCGTGCAGGTCGCGCACCCGGTAACGCAAGGTCGCCAGGTCGGTGGCGGCGTAACCGTAGCCGCCGTCTTTCTTGCGCACGATCAACACGACCGGGTCGCCGGAAGGGCCCGTGATCTCGTCGAAGAACACGCACAATGCGCCGTCCGATTCGACCGCGACACCGGCGTCGACGAGTTCGCGCACGACGTCGTCCAGCAGCGGGTTGTAGGTCGATTCGCCCGCGATGTCGGCGCGGTCCAGACCGATACCGAGGCGGTCGTACAGCGTCTGGAATGCGTCGGCGGACACGTCGACGAGCGTGCGCCAGACTCGGGTGGTCTCCTCGTCGCCGTTTTGCAGCGCGACGACGCGGTCGCGGCTGCGCTGCGCGAACGCGTCGTCGGTGTCGAACTCGTTGCGCGCGTCGCGGTACAGCGCGTCGAGCCGGGCGATGTTGTTTTCGGCGTCGCCGGTGGCGTCCCAGCCGCTGCCCGGGTGTTCGTCGAGGTATTGGATGAGCATCCCGAACTGGGTGCCCCAGTCGCCGACATGGTTTTGCCGCACGACCTGCGCGCCGAGGCATACGGTCAGCCGGGCGAGGGTGTCGCCGATGACGGTGGAGCGCAGATGACCCACATGCATTTGTTTGGCGACGTTCGGGCTCGAATAGTCGATCACGGTGACGGTGTCCGCGGCGGGGCGCGACAGCCCGAGCTCGGGTGCTTCCAGGCGGGCTTCGACCTGACGCCAGATCGCGTCGCCGGTGAGCGTGAGGTTCAGGAATCCGGGCCCGGCGACCTGCACGTCCGCGAGCATCGAGTCCGGGGCCAATTCGCCGGCGAGCGCGTCGGCGATGTCGCGTGAGCGTTGTTTCGTGGCGGCCGCTAGCGGCAGCGCGGCGTTGGACTGGAAGTCGGCGTGGTCGCTGCCGCGTACGAGGGCGTCGGGGTCGTGAACATCGGGGAAGGAACGTCGGATGGCGTCGGCGACTGTGTGCTCGATTTCTTCGGACAGACGCGTGACGGGTGACGGTTCCACTGTTCTTGCCTCGATTTCCATGCCGTACTGATTGAGTGCTGACATGGTACGCAGAGGTCAGGTTCGGGACTTGACAGTGGCCAATACGGACAGCGCGCCCAGGTGGGGCGCATGATGACCTTTCCGGACGGTGACATGCTCAGGTCCGCACGCTACCGTTCTTCCACGGCCACAAGTCATTTCTTGCGCGTGGTTGGTGTCTACTGAACGAAAGGGCAACGATGACGCTGGTCGCCGGCATCGATCTATCTGCACATTCAACGACGATTGTCTTGTGCAACGCCGACGATGGGACCGTTGTGCGGCAAGGCAAAGCCAGTCATCCACCCGTCTCGGAATGTGACCCCCGTATGTGGTGGGACGCATTGATCGCCGCAGGCAAGGACCTGCTCGGCCACGCCACCGCCGTAGCCATCGCCGGGCAACGACACGCGATGGTGACACTCGACAGTGCGGGACTCCCGGTGCGTCCCGCGATCCTTCCCGACGACACCCGCGCCGCGTCCCAGGCCCGTCAGCTGGTGGCCGAATTCGGCGGGCCCGCGGAGTGGGCGCGCCTCACCGGAATAGTTCCGACCTCGACCAGCGTCGTATCGAAACTGCGGTGGCTGGCCGAACACGAACCCGAAAAAGCCGCCCGAGTCGACACGGTGATGCTGCCGCACGACTGGTTGACGTGGCGTCTGCGCGACGGCGGCAACCCGGGCGGTCCCGGCCCGGACCTGGCGACAACGGACCGCAGCGAAGCCTCCGGTACCGGGTATTGGTCGCCTGCCACGGGCGATTACCTGCTCGACATCGTCGAAGACATCGCCGGACAACAGATCAATCTGCCCGCCGTGGCTTCGCCCAGGACACACGTGGCGTTCACGACCTGGAAGGCGTTTTTGGCTCCCGGCTGCGCCCGCGAGGCCGCCATCGCGCTCCAGCTCGGCCTGCGTCCCGGCGATGTCGTGATCTCCTTGGACGACGAGGCGATGGTGTACGCCGTCAACAACGCCCCCAGCGCCGACCCCAACGGCGAAGTGTCCGGTTTCGCCGACGCTACCGGCAGGTTCCTGCCGCTGGTCACCGTTACCAACGCGGCCAGGGTCATCGACTCGGTCGCCGCGCTGCTAAACATCACCGTCGCGGAGCTGGACGAGCTCGCGCTGCAGGCGCCCAGCGGTGCGGGCGGCATGACATTCCTGCCGTACCTGGACGGCGAACAGACTCCCCGGCGTCCGGGCGCTTCCGGGGTGTTGGCGGGGATGATGACGAACGCGATGCGACCCCAGTATCTCGCTCGCGCCGCGTTCGAAGGCGTCATGTGCAGCCTCGCTGATTGCGTCGACAGGCTCAGTGCGCACGGCGTGGAGCCGAACCGCGTGTTCATGGTGGGCCGCGCCGCGCGGATGCGTGCCGTGCAGCAGATCGCGCCCGCCGTTTTGGGTAGACCGGTGATCATGCCGCAGCCGGCGGAATACGCCGCCCTGGGCGCGGCCCGGCAAGCCGCCTGGGTGCTTGTGGACAGTCGTGAGCCGGTGGATTGGGCTTCGCTTCCCGCCATGGTCTGTCGGGGAGTGACCGACGCACACGTGCGCAAACAGTTCGGGCAGCTGCGCGATGAAACGGCGATGTGGCAGGACCATCAGTGATGTCGCGGAGGATTTGTCGCCCGTTAGGGTGCATTAGCGCTGCCCGATCATTGCCGCTCGGACGCTCCTTCGCGCGCGGTTACGTTGCCGCTCAACCATTCGAAGGTCGGGTGTTGCCCTCGAAGCCCGCGTTTTTTGGCCTATATGGATAATTTTCGGTCCGTGCAGCCTCCCGGTTTCGTGCGCGGAGCTGCTCGCTACGCGATCGCTGCTATCCGCTTACGCAAATGCGCAGTATTATTGACGCCGCACAAAGTTATGGTGTGAGCGGCGACCCCGCACTGCCCGGCATCGAAGCCGTGACATAACGTCGCGGAGAAGGCAGGCCCGGCGAGGCTACGACGCCGCAAGGGCGTCTCGGCCACGACTTTGTGCCGCTGCGTTTGAGAGGATGTACCCACATGTATCACCGGGTGGCGTTGCCGGTGTACGACGGCGGCCCGGACGCTGCGCGCACGATCATCGACGACATCGATAACTGGGTGAGCAGTGACCCGATCGCCACGATCGTCGGCTGCTTCGGCGGCGTGATGCCCAGGGACTCGCTCGATGCGCGCCTGGCATATCTCGAAGAATTCGCGTCACAGCATTGGGATTACCGGGACGGCAAGGAACGTCAACAGGCGCGGCGAGAAGTATTCAGCGAAGCGACGGCCGCCGAAGCAGTCAAGGTCGCGCACGCGTTGGGGCTCGTCGATGCCGCACCCCCGCGGCACCAGCAATACACGCATGTTCTCGTGCTGGGTGGGCTCGTGCGGACCTGCCTCGAACGAGTGCGTTACGCATCAATGCTGCTCGACAGCGGGATCGACAGCGATCAGGTGTCGGCCATCGGCTGCTATCGGCCCATCAACGATTCCGAGAAAGAACTCGCGGCCCAACTCGGTATGCAGGACGCGCGCTACGAAGTCGACGCGATGGCCGCAGGCGTCCGGTGGTCGTTCGGGGTCTCGTCCCCCGTGACTTTGGAACACGAAGGCGACCCGGCGTATGACGCCAACCGGTCCTGGTCGATCAGCACGTACGCGACGCAGCGCGCCATGATTCGCGTCGTCGCAGCCCCCTCGCTCGATCCCGATAAACGCAGGGCCAATACGGCCGACACGTGCGAATTCTGGGCGAACAACGTGGTGGACCTGTCAGCTGACGATCGTGTCCTCGTCGTAACGTCGTCGCTGTATGTGCCGTTCCAGCATTGCGACGCGATCGCGAACATCGGTCTGCCGCACGGCTGCGGTATCGAGACGGTCGGGATCAACCTCGTCGGCGCCCACGAATGCCGCAGCCAAGCCGCCGACCGGTACCTGCAGGAGCTGAATTCGGCGATCGTGTCGATGCGTCGCCTCTACAAGGCCGCGAACGCGGCTAAGGTCGGCAACACCGCAGGCTGACAGCCCGGCATCGCCCGGTTTCGTCGTTCCCGACGCACGTCGCGCGGATCTGACGTGTCATGTATTTGACATAAGGATGCCGTGAAACAGGGGAGCCGGCGATGCCAAAGGAATCGACACTGATCAAGCTCGAGGGCCACGAAATCACGCTTTCGAACCCGAGCAAAGTGATGTACGCCGAGTCGAAACTAACCAAACGCGACGTCACCGACTATTACGTCGACATGTCGCCGTGGCTGTTGCCGCATCTGCAGGAACGCCCGGTGACCCGCATCCGTTATCCGAACGGCACCGATTCGTCGTCGTTCTTCGAAAAAAACGCCCCCGCCGGCACCCCCGACTGGGTGCGCACCGAATCGATCCCCAGCCCCGGCTCCACCAAGAACCGCGATTTCGTCAACTATGTCTTCATCGACGACGCCGCGACTCTCGTCTGGTTGTCGAACCTGGCCGCTCTCGAACTGCACGCCCCGCAGTGGCGCCTCGACACCCAAGACGACACCGACCGGCGGCCGGATCGGCTCGTCGCCGACCTCGACCCCGGGGCGCCCGCCGGCATCGACGAATGCGCCGAGGTCGCGAAGCTGCTGCGGGAACGTTTCGAAGACGACGGTTTGACCGCATACGTCAAAAGTTCCGGAAAGAAGGGCCTGCACGTGGTATGCCCGGTCGCGGCCACACAGTCGCACCGCGTCGTGTCCGAATACGTGAAAGCGGTCGCGTCGCAGCTGGAATCCGAAATGCCGGACGCAGTGACCGCGCAGATGGCGAAGAAGCTGCGCCGCGGCAAAGTATTCATCGACTGGAGCCAGAACAACGCCGCGAAGACGACCGTGGCGCCGTACTCGCTGCGCAATCTTTCTGAAGCGACCGTGTCGACGCCGTTGCTGTGGTCCGAAGTCGATTCCGGCACCGATGGGATTTTCTCGCCCGCGCAGGTCCGCGAACGGATCGACATCCACGGCGACCTCTGGAAGGACGTGCGCGAGGGCGGCCCTGAAGTTCCGGAATGAACGGGCAGTCTGGGGGAAACGCGACAGCCCCGCGACAGTAACGATGAGGACGCCGATGACCGGTTCATGCGCACGCCTGCCGATGGGTTCGTGTCGGCCGGGCATCGATCGTGGTGAAACCGTATGCCGTAACGAAGGGCTGCAAGCCGCCCGATCGCCGGGGGTCAGTTTCGCATCAGTCCTGCACCACGTAGTCCCGGAACAGTTCGAGGTCTTCGCGGATCTTGTCGTTTAGCACGTCCATCTTGTTGTTCTTGTCGGGAAAGTCTTTCAAGTCGATGTGGACGCGCGCGGTGACGCGGGTCATGTCAGGCTTGATGGGCTCGAACTCGACACTGCCGGAATGCTGTGGACCATCCAGCGATGCCCACACGATCCGGCGGGCTTTATCGACCTGCAGGATTTCGGCGTCGAATTCGTGGAGCTCGTCGTCGACGGCGATCGTCCAACGCGTGAGGCCGTTCGGATAGCGTTCGACGTCGCGTACCCCGTCCATGAATTCGACGAGGACCTGGAGTTTGTTCCATTGAGGATACACCTCGTGGGCGGGAGCATCCACGGTGATGCTCTCAACCATGTTGCTCATTGATGGCCACCTCCTCGTGACCGTGAAATAGTGGGCAGTCGTGTGCGTGCGTAATTCTGCTTACCCCGATGAGGCCCACTTCGAAACGCGCTTAGCGTTCGTTGCGCACAATGACGAGGCTCATATCGCTGCTGGCGACGTCAGGGACTTGCTGACGCAGCCGGTCGAGCGCGTCGGCGGGAGTCGTCGCCTCCGCGGCCGTCAACATCGCTTCGATCATGCGCGACAGGCTCACGTCGTTGCGGTTCATCATGCTCTCGGTGTACAGGATCATCTGCTCGCCCGCATCCAGGTGGGCGTCGTT
>DXIM01000070.1 GCA_019112895.1 Candidatus Stackebrandtia faecavium | reverse complement strand
ACCGTGCTCGACTCCGTTGCCCGGGTTCCTGGTGGCGAATACGCCAGTCCGCGCCTCGGGGTGACTCCCGAACAGGCGCTGGAGCGATTTCTTCGGGCTCTTGATTATTTCCAGCAGTTCGGTTCCCGATGGCCCGGACGAGCGTGCCGAAGTTCATCGGCAACAGGTCGCCAATCGTCGCATGATGGTCATCCTGGATGATGCTGCCACGGTCGAACAGGTTCGCTGGCTATGCCCGGTCCGTCGTCGTCGCAATCAGATTTAGGCCCACCGGCTTGCCAGAGTCTATGACGACATAAATAGATGGAGATGCTCATGCGCTGCTGGACCGGAAAGGGTGTAGGCCGAGCTAGGTAGGACAATGGAGCTGATTACGCTTTGTTGGTGGTCTTCAGATCGCGTTGCGGCTCACCGCGGCCCGGTTGACGGCGTGCCCACATGGGACGATGGAGCAGTGCGTCGAACGCTTGAACAACGAATGAAGGAAACTATCCTGAGCACTGAAGTACCCCTGCGCCGTAATCGAGATTTTCGACTGCTTTGGGTAAGTGGAGCGACATCACAGCTCGGCTCCCAAGCTGCGGAGATTGCGTTCCCGCTTCTCCTTCTGGCAGTCACGGGAAGCGCAGGCTATGCCGGGCTTCTCACCAGCGCACAAATGGTGACATATTTGGTAATCATGCTACCCGCTGGCGTTCTCGCTGACCGTTTCGATCGACGCAAGCTAATGCTAGTATCCAATTTTTCACGTGCGGGGTTGCTAGCAATTATCACGGCAATGGTGCTATTTGACTATACGTATATTGTGCCGTTGATTATTGTTGCGATGCTTATTTCGCTGATGGAGGCAGTCTTTGATCCGACCCAGGACGCTTCGCTCAAACAACTGGTCTCTGTGAAGCAACTGAACGACGCATATGCAGTGGATCAGGCTCGAACTCAAGCGGCGACTTTGATCGGGCCCGTCGTCGGAGGATGGCTCTACGCTGTGGGGCGATGGGTGCCGTTCTTGGGCAATATGCTCGCGTTCCTTGCGAGTGGGTTCATGATCTGGGCAATCAAACGACCGTTGAATTCTGAGAATGCGACTGACGAAGTTGGCACCAATGTCGGCTGGCGTGGAGCATTTGAAGGGTTCAAGTTTCTTTTTTCAGATCCGCTGCTCCGAGCAGTAGCGTTGTTGTCTACCGGCACTATGTTCACCCTGGCGGCATTTCCGCTTATATACATCGCAAGTCTGCGCGCTGATAATGTTGGATCCCAAGTGATAGGCATCATGCTTGCGGCATATGGTGTAGCAGGTGTAGTAGGCGCGGTTCTGTCTCCGTTTATTCTGCGGGTAGTTCCGTCAAATCTACTGTTTTTTATTGCGACATGGCTCGTTCCAATTGTCCTGGTGGTTCTAGCGATGACGAATTACATTCCGGTTGCCATTGGAGGCGCCTGTCTTCTTTTCTTTTCGCTGCCACCGGTAACTGCGCTGGCTCGCGGCTATCTTTCCGCAATCACACCTTCGCATCTTCAGGGAAGAGTGTTTGCGAGTGTGATGGTAGTTGGAGCAGCACTCCAGCCGATTGCGCCTGTCGTCTTCGGGACAGTTTTCGATTCCGCGGGCAGATTTTGGACGTTCCTGGGAATGGCGATCGCGGGAACGATCACCGCGACCATATCTTTGACCAAGCCGATCAGGAACGCCGCTAAGCCTGGCTAACCCGATATCGGTTTCGGCGAATCTTTGATCGGGCGCCACCACGCGCGAAGACGCTCCTCTCCAGACGTGGCCAGCGGGGCGTCGCCGACTGGTGCGTCCTTGAACTGCTAGAGAAGGTGCGGGGGTGAAACTCATGCCGCTACCCAGCGCGGATGAATATCGATACCTTCACGGAGGCCCGGCGCATCCCACACTAAGCGGTCATATCGACTTCGGTCATTATCTGGTGCGCCCAGCAGCGGCGAATCCAGCCGTTCGCGCAAAGCAAGATGGGAAACACCCTGAACATTCAGGAGTGTTTCCCATATGTGTGGCGCCCCCTGCAGGATTCGAACCTGCGCACCCGCCTCCGGAGGGCGGTGCTCTATCCCCTGAGCTAAGGGGGCTTACGACTTTTCGAGGCTACCAGCCGGAGTTCGCCGCGGCTGGCGTGGGGCCGCGTGCGGAACGATACGTCGGTGCCGTTCCGGGCGCCGAGGAGCGCGTTCACGGTGCGCTTTCGTCGGGCTGCTGAGACAAAAGACACCCCACAAATATCAATACCTTGGGGTCGATTGGATCTACGAACACAAGATGTATGCTTTCGGGGCGTGATGGCGGGCTAGACGCCCGGGCCCACGTCCGATCAGTTGTGTCCAAAAAATGTGTGGTGGCTGCGTGCTGCCGTGCATCTGTCAGAGGGGAGCAGTCGTTGAGCACTGCAACGGTCACATCAGGCGAATCGGTCACCGCGCCGGTGGTCGCCGCGATCCATGAACACTCCAAGGGCCTCGCCGACGTCGAGCCCGCCGAGGTCGTCGGGCCGGTGGAAAGCGGGGTCTGGCCCGGCGCTACGCGTGACGACATGCGGCTGCGGGCCATCGAGACCGCGGCGTCGTTTGTGGCCAAGGAACCGCGTTACGGCAAGCTGGCCGCGCGTCTTCTGAACGCGCACATCACCGAGGAAGTCGAGAGCCTTGGTATCGCCCGCTTCAGCGACTCCATCGAGTTCGGACGCAAGGAAGGGCTGATTGCGCCGGAGTTGGCCGAGTTCGTCGCCGACAACGCCGACGAACTCAACGCGCTGATCGACCCGGCCCGCACCGATCTGTTCGAGTACTTCGGACTGCGCACAGTGTATGATCGGTATTTGTTGCGCCGGCCCGAATCCCGCTTCGTCACCGAGACTGCGCAGTACTTCTTCCTGCGTGTCGCGTGCGGACTGTCTCGCAGCGTTGCGGATGCCGGACAGCTGTATCAGCTGCTCAGCACACTGTCGTATCTGCCGTCATCGCCGACGTTGTTCAATTCGGGCACCGTTCGGCCGCAGTTGTCGTCGTGCTTCCTCCTTGACTCCCCGCGTGACGAACTTGAGTCCATTTACGAGCGTTACACGCAGGCCGCGCGCCTGAGCAAATACGCCGGCGGCATCGGCATGGCGTGGTCGAAGATCCGCAGCCGAGGTTCGTTGATCCGCGGCACCAACGGGCACTCCAATGGCATCGTGCCGTGGTTGCGCACTTTGGACTCCAGCGTTGCTGCGGTGAACCAGGGCGGTCGCCGTAAAGGCGCCGCATGCGTGTACCTGGCCTCCTGGCACGCCGACATCGAAGAGTTCCTCGAACTGCGTGACAACACCGGATCGGAGGACCGCCGCACCCACAACCTCAACATCGCCAACTGGGTTCCGGACGAGTTCATGCGCCGCGTCGAAGCAGACGAAACATGGTCGCTGTTTGACCCGAAGGAAGTTCCCGAACTGGCCGACCTGTGGGGAGACGAGTTCGACGAGGCGTACCGTGCCGCGGAAGCGTCCGGAAGAGCAGTGCGGCAGGTGTCGGCGCGGGACCTCTACGGGCGCATGATGCGCACACTCGCGCAGACCGGCAACGGCTGGATGACCTTCGCCGATGTATCGAACCGGACGAGTAACCAGACCGCCAAACCTGACAACGTCATCCACCTGTCGAACCTGTGCACCGAGATCCTCGAGGTCACCAACGACGCCGAGACCGCTGTGTGCAACCTCGGTTCGGTGAATCTGGCCGAGCACTGCGGCGCCGACGGTTTCGACTTCGATCGCCTGACCGAGACCGTCCGGACCGCGGTCACCTTCCTGGACCGCACCATCGACCTGTCGTATTACCCGACGAACGAAGCCGAGAAAGCGAACCAGCGGTGGCGACCGATCGGTTTGGGGCTCATGGGCCTGGCCGACGTCTTCTTCAAACTGCGGCTCCCGTTCGATTCGGATGAGGCCCGCGCGCTGTCGACCCGTATCAGCGAGCACATCGCGCTGGCTGCGTACGAATCGTCGGCGCGGCTGGCGTCCGAACACGGCCCGCACCCGTCCTACGAGGACACGCGCGCGGCGCAGGGGGTGCTGCACGTCGACCATTGGCCCAACGCCACCATCACTCAGCCGGAGCGTTGGCGCCAGGTGCGGGAGGCCGTGGCGGAACACGGCCTGCGCAACTCGCTGATGATCGCGATCGCGCCGACCGCAACGATTGCGGCGATCGCCGGCTGTGCCGAATGCACCGAGCCGGTAGTGTCTAACGTGTTCAAACGCGAGACTTTGTCGGGCGAATTCCTTCAGGTCAACCGATACCTGATCCGGGACCTGAAAGAGCGGGGTCTGTGGAATGAGGAGACTCGCGACGCGATCGTGCGCAACGACGGATCGGTCGACCAGGTAACGGCGGTGCCGCAAGACCTGCGCCGGCTCTACCGCACGGCTTGGGAACTGCCGCAGCGCGCGCTCATCGACCTCGCCGCGGGGCGGACGCCGTTCATCGACCAGAGTCAGTCGCTGAACCTGTTCATGGCCACGCCGACCATCGGAAAGCTGTCATCGATGTACGCCTACGCGTGGCGTAGCGGCATCAAAACCACGTACTACCTGCGGTCGCGCCCCGCGACCCGCATCAATCAGACCACGATTTCCAGTGGCGCACCCAGCGTCGCCGATGATGACGCGGTCGCCTGTTCCCTTGAAAATCCCGAAACCTGTGAGGCGTGCCAATAATGAGCTTGCTAGACCCCGGAATGAGCCTGACGCTGCGTCCGATGCGGTACCCGGACTTCTACGAGCAGTACCGTGCCGCGATCCGAAACACTTGGACGGTGGAGGAGGTCGACCTCGCCTCGGACCTGTCCGATCTCGCGTCGTTCAGCGAGGGAGAGCGGCACCTGATCAACCGACTCGTCGCGTTCTTCGCCACGGGGGACACCATTGTCTCCAACAACTTGGTGTTGAACCTGTATAAGCACATCAACGCCCCCGAGGCACGGCTGTACCTGTCTCGGCAGCTGTTCGAAGAGGCCGTGCACGTCCAGTTCTATCTGACCTTGCTGGACACGTACCTGCCCGACCCTGAGGATCGCGTGAAGGCTTTCGCGGCCGTCGAGCACATCCCGTCGATCAAGGAGAAGGCCGACTTCTCCTTCAAATGGATCGACTCGATCGATGATCTCGATGAGCTTCGCACTGCGGACGACCGCAAGGCCTTCCTGCTGAACCTGATCTGTTTCGCCGCGTGCAACGAGGGACTGTTCTTCTACGGCGCCTTCGCGTACGTGTACTGGCTGCGTTCGCGGGGCCTCCTCGATGGCCTCGCGACAGGAACCAACTGGGTCTTCCGCGACGAGTCCTGCCACATGAATTTCGCGTTCAGCGTGGTCGACGTGGTGCGCGAGGAGGAGCCGGAGCTGTTCGACGACGAGCTGACCGAATCGGTGACGCAGATGGTCACCGAGGCGGTGGAGGCGGAATTGCAGTTCGCGGCCGACCTCGTCGGCGAAGGGCTGCCAGGCATGACGTACGCCGACATGAAGTCCTATCTCGAGTATGTCGCGGACGAGCGCTTGAAACGGTTGAACATGCCGATCAAGTACGGCTCGAAGAACCCGTTCGGCTTCATGGCGCTCCAAGATGTTCAGGAATTGACGAACTTCTTCGAGCGCCGCCCGACCGCCTACCAGGTCGCGGTCGACGGCAAAGTGGACTTGGACGAGGACTTCTAGCTTCAACATGCAAGCACGACGGCACGCGGTCCATGTGGCCGCGCGCCGTCGTGCTGTGTGGGGTACATGCGCGGAGACGCAGAAGTTACCGACATGCCAGCGATGCGTCACGCGCCAGTTGCTGTCGGTCGCTATCCGAAACCCGACACTGTGACCTTTCCGCTGCGCTGTGCGCGCAACAGCGCAGGTCGTGCTGGTCGCGTTAGACTCACGCGATGTCTCGAGCCGAACAGTTTTACCGAGCGGGCCGCGCCGACCTCCTGGCCGGCAAGGTCGACGCCGATGAACCGCCAGTCGACGGTGGACCGCGTTGGGGTGCCAGCGCGATCCTGCGTCCGCGTGGCGATGTCGTCGAACGGCTCCGGTCCGTGGCGGCCAGCATCGCGCACATGATCGGCCCGGGGCACTGGGTGCACGGCAAAGAGTCGCTGCACACGACATTGCGTTCGTTCGAGCCGTACAGCACGCGTGACATGGACGATGATCTGCGCGTCGGCGCTTATGCGGACGCGGTCGCCGAAGCCTGCGACGGCTTCGCGCCGGTCTCGCTCACGCTGCAGGGCGTGGCTCCTCATTCCGGCGGCATCATGATGGTCGGAAAGGAAGAGCCGCAAGGGTTGCCGCTGCTGCAACAGCGACTGGCCGCGGCGCTGCAGGCGCGCGATGTCGTCGATGACGAGGCCGATTTCACGCGCGACCTGTGGTACGTGCAGTTGGTGCATTTCGCCGGGCCGGTCCACGATCCCACCGCGCTGGTGAAGTGGGGCGACGAGCGTCGCGAAGAAGTCTTTGGGACCTGTATCTACAACGAGGTTGAGATCGTGCGTTGGTTCCATGTCGACGGGTCGATGCGCAACGAGACCCTGCATAGGGTGAAACTCGACGGTTGAGCCGTACCCCGGGCCGTCACGAATTTCGTCCGGATTGCGTGCCGAGGCTTGCATCTGACGCGACGTGAAGTCATAGCGTTGGCTATATGAAACGGAATAACGACACGATTGGCGAGGTCGCCCGGCGCGCTGGCGTTACGGAGCGAACCCTGCGCTATTACGAGGAATTGGGGCTGTTGACCCCTGAACGCGATTCCGGCGATCGCCGCTGCGGTTGGTGCAGCGCCGCACGCCGGCGAGGTTAACGCTCCGCCAAGGCGGGTTCGGGGTGGGGGATCCAACGTTTGAGGGCTGCCGCACCCGTGAAACCGATCGCCGCGATCGCCCAGATCGCTGGCCC
>DXIM01000069.1 GCA_019112895.1 Candidatus Stackebrandtia faecavium | reverse complement strand
GGTGGGTGCTGCTGTTCTGGCTGATCATCGTCGTCGCCGCCACGGTCCTGGACCTATATCTGGCGCCGAGCCCACGCGACGTCACCATGTGGCGAACCGGCGACACCGTCACCTCGCTCGGAGGGACCGTGACTGTGACGCTGCACCTGCAGAACACAGGCACCAAACCGATCATCGGGCGCGTCCGCGACGCCTGGACCCCGTCCGCAGGGGCACATAACGAGGAATACGCGCTGCGTCTACCCGTCAACGCGACCGCCGCACTGCCGACGTCGCTGACGCCGAAACGCCGGGGCGACCGGCACAGCGCGCGCGTCACGATCCGTTCCTACGGTCCGCTCGGTCTGGCTTACCGCCAAACCCCGCACCGCGCGGCCCGCACAAACACGCCACACTGGCGGGTGCGTGTACTGCCGCCGTTCCACGCCCGCAAGTTCCTCAACGAGAAACTCACGCGCCTGCGCGTCATCGAGGGGGCGGTCGCGGTACGCGGGCGCGGCCAAGGCACCGAATTCGATGCACTGCGCGAATACGTCCCCGGCGACGACGTGCGGTCCATTGACTGGCGCTCCTCCGCCCGGCGCCAATCCATCGTGGTGAAAACCTGGCGCGCCGAACGAGACCGCCGCATCGTGTCCGTCATCGACTGCGGCCGGTCCTCGGCCGTGCGCGTCGGCAACGAACCGCGGCTCGACGCGCAGATCGAAGCCTGCCTCCTTTTGTCCACTGTCGCCTCCCATGCCGGAGACCGGGTCGACGCGATGGCGGCCGATACCGCCGTGCGCGCGACCGTCACCGGCGGAAGCACGCGCACCGTCATGCCAAAACTCATGCGCGCGTTGGCGCCGATCGAGCCTGCGCTCGTCGAAACAGACTTCGGCATGGTCGTCAGCGAAGTGCTGCGTCGCGAATCGAAACGCGCGCTCGTCGTGCTGTTCACGTCCCTGGAACCGGGAGCGATCACCGAGTCGCTGCTACCGGCCCTGCCTCAGCTGGCCGCCCGGCATAAGGTCGTGGTGGCGGCCGTCAGCGACCCCGAGGTCGAACGGCTGCGATACGCCAGGTCGGAACGCATGGACATCTACCGGGCCGCGGCCGCCGAACAGGCCATTCTGGAACGCGACAAGGTTGCCGGCGCCTTGGCGAAGCACGGAGTTGACGTGATCGATGCGCCCAGCGAATCATTTGCGCCGGCCGTCGTCGACAAATACTTGATGCTCAAAGCCACGGGCCAACTGTGACCGGACCCGGCCGAGACGCGACGCGCGCCCGGCCGGGCGGTTCGACTAGCTGTCGTAGGAGTAGAAGCCTTTGCCGGTCTTGCGTCCGTGGTCGCCGGCAGCGACCATCCGCGACAACAATTCCGGCGGGAAGAACTTCGGGTCGTCAGTGTCGTTGTGAATGTTCTTCGTGGCGTGAAGCAAGACATCCAGACCGGTGAGGTCGGTCGTGGCCAGCGGGCCCATCGCGTGGCCGAAGCCGAGCTTGCACGCGACATCGAGGTCCTCGGCCGAGATCACGCCGTTTTCGACCAGCGACACGGCCTCCATCACGAGGGCGCAGATGAGCCGGGTCGTGGCGAAGCCGGCCACGTCGCGGTTCACCACAACGCAGGTCTTGCCGATGTCTTCGGCGAACTTTCGAGCCTTGTCCAAAGCAGCGTCCGAGGTCTTGATGCCGCGCACGAGTTCGCACAGCGCCATCATCGGCACCGGCGAAAAGAAGTGGGTGCCCACGACCGATTCGGGGCGCTTCGTCACGGCCGCGATCTGGGTGATCGGGATCGCGGACGTGTTCGTCGCCAAGACGGCGTTGTCGGCGCAGATCTCGTCGAGCTGCTTGAAGATTTCCTGTTTCGCCTCGAGCTGTTCGAAGACGGCCTCGACGACGATCTGGGCGGAAGCAGCGTCCTGCAGGTCCGTGGTCGCGGTGATCCTGTCGACGGCCGCCGACGCGTCCTCCTGGGCCATCTTGCCCTTCGACACGAACTTATCGACGGATTTGCGGATGTTCGCGATACCGGCTTCAGCCGCCTCCATCGAACGGTCATGCAAGGTGACTTGCCAACCGGCGACCGCGGCGACCTGGGCGATTCCCGAACCCATCAGACCGGCGCCGATGATTGCAACCTGACCTGCCATAACGTCCTCCTCTACTGTTCAGTAACACAGTTGACTTTAGCTTGACGCCACTCGCACGGTGTCACTGCCGCCACCGCAGTCACGTCCGCGCCGAGCCGTGATCAGTCCGCGCCTGCCGCGTATGGTTCACAGCATGAGTGTCCACGTAACGAAGGTCTATACGAAAACCGGCGATAAAGGCACCACGGGCCTGTCCGACTTCAGCCGGGTCTCGAAAACACATCCGCGGATCACGGCATACGCCGACGTCGACGAGACCAACTCCGTCATCGGCGTGGCTCTGGCCCTCGGCGACCCCAGGGACGAAGTGAAAACCGTGCTGACGCAGATCCAAAACGACATGTTTGACGTCGGTGCCGACCTGTCGACCCCGGTCGCGCAGGACCCGAAATACCCGCCGCTGCGGATCACCGACGCCTACGTCACGCGGCTCGAAAACTGGTGCGACACCTTCAATGCGAATCTGCCGAAACTGAACTCGTTTATCCTGCGCGGGGGCAACCCCACCGCGGCACTGCTGCATCAGGCCTGCACCGTCGCCCGGCGCGCGGAACGCAGCGCCTGGGCGATCATGGAACTCGAGCCGGAAACGACCCACACGACCCCGACGACGTACCTGAACCGACTGTCGGACCTGCTATTCATCCTCGCGCGCGACGCCAACGAAGGCGACGACGTGCTGTGGAAACCGGCAGAGAACGCCTGAGATTAACGTCCCGAAATACGCGAAGAGGCCGCCCCGGGCGGGGCGGCCTCCAGCCAAGACAAGAAACCGGTCAGGGCGGAACGCGTCATCGCAAGCTCCACCTCGTGACCGCCAGGACAATGACAGGCCAAGATGATGACGCTGGACGGAAATACTTGACGTTCAGCGCCTTCCGGTTGCCGGCGGTCCTCAACTTTCAAATCGTTTCGGTCCAGCGTGCGGCGCGGGCGCCACGCATAGCTGAACATTCGATACCACTCGAGGCGACCATCCTCGAACTTGGCGAACCCGGGCGCCCAACCGCGGCCCGGGATGCGGCGATGCACACGCATCGACATCGTGATAGTGCCGCCCCGAGTGAGGGCGGCACGGCGCGCGTACAAAGCGGCAAGCGCGAGCCCGCCTGCCGCTGGTACGGCCACGATCGCAAGGACAGTAGTGATCACCGGCACTGGCCTATCGTCGTTCGATCGGCATTAGGCGCCACCGGCGCTGGCGGTTTCGGCCTCACTGCCCGATACGACGCGGCCGTCCTTCTTCTCGTTACGGAACTGACAGGACTCCGCCAGGACCGTCACGCCGGTACCGGTCACGGACAAGAATCCGCCGTTGACCTGGTATTCCAGTTCCGAGTTGTCGTCGCGCTTGATGCGTACACTGCCGGGGTCCGCCAGCTGCCCCAAGAGGGGGGCGTGCCCGGCCATGACACCCAATTCGCCTTCGGTGGTGCGCGCGACCAACATCGTGGCCTGGCCGGTCCACACCTTTTCCTCAACGGCGACCAGTTCGACGTTCAGCGTATTAGCCACGGTGCTCCTAGATATAGCTTGCGCAAGTTGGGGGGACAATGCCTGTGAGTTTATCTTCCCATTTCGTCTATTGGGACTGGGCACCGCCTCGATTTCGTGTCTGCGTGCACACGGTCGATAGCGCGCCAGCCTAGCCGTGAAACATCGCCGGCGGCAACGCTTCATGCCGGCGTCCTACGTCACCGTACGTCTAGACACGCAGCTGTCGGGGGTACTCGATACCGCGCAGCCCGGCAGGTAGATGGCCGACGTCGTTGTACGTGATGACACGGGGCGGGGCATCATCGCGGTAACGCAGAATCGTTAGTCCACAGTGGTAGTCGAGGGGGCGCAACCAACCGTGCCGCGGCGCGCCCATCGCTTCACTCACGAAAAAGTTAATCAGGTTGCCATGACTCACCACAAGCTCGCGCGTGTCCTCGTCACCCACCTTGCTGAACTGCTGCAGCGCCGCTTCGGCACGCACGGGGCCGTCCGTGCGGACCTGTTCGGGGAGTTGAGCGAAGAACTCGCGTTGACTATCGGTCAGCTGATGCGCCTCCGGCACCGTCGGGATGCATTCCCGCAGCAGATCCTCACTGTGCCGGGGCACCGCGGACAACTGGAACGCCAACACGTCAGCCGTCTGCACCGCCCGCAACGCACTCGAATGGTGAATGGCATCGAACTCGGTATCTGCCAACCGGTCAGCCAGCAAGGACGCCTGCTGCCGCCCCAGGTCATTGAGACTGCCGCCGTCGACGGGGTCGTCGGCATCCGGCTCGTAGGCGCCATGCCGCACCAGATAGATCACGCGAATAGGCATCGGCACCGGGTCCTCTCACGTCACGAATCGACGTTTCGGACAGCTTACCGATCTTCGATGCTTTAAGAGGTACCCGAAAGCGGAGAATCAGCCCTCGGATTCGTGGCGGGCGTCGGCCTGTTTCAGGCAAAGGCCCGCGATCGCGTTAGCGAAGGACCAGATGTCGGTCTCGATACGAATGGCGTAACCGGCGCCTTCGCGGCGGTATTCGCTACCCGGATCTTGGTCCAACAGTCGCATGGCTTCTTTACGGATGGCTGCAGCCTCGGTGCCGCATTCCACCACCCCCGACCACAACGCGGGCGAGACATGCCCCTCGGAGAGTTCGCTTCGAAAATCTCGAAGACGCTCCCGCAGCACGATCAACCGCTGTGCGATTTCGGGCTGAATTCCTGAACATTCGGAATCCACTGTGAAACCTTCCTTCCTGACCGTGCTTGGACTTCCTTCACGCTACGCCGCGAAATAGTCATCGTCCACTCATGTTTGCTGGGCACACACGGTCTCGGCGGTCGGGCTTCAGTTTTCTCCGAATCGATACCGATATATCCGCACCATGCGCCGTACGCGCGGGATCCCCCGAATCGTGGCAAGCAGAGCTCGGGTCTTCAACGGCAACTGCACCCCTTTCGGGACCGCGAACGACGACACGACGCTGCGAAACCGCAACTGCGGGACTTCCTCGGTGAGCTCCCGCGGGTCATCGATAGCCCACTTCAACGTCGAATTCGAGTTCTTCACGATCGCGCTGGCACGCTGCCGGCGCACGGCCCAACGGGAAAACGCGTCGAACACCACCTCGCCGTGGTGGAACCATTCCGCGATGTCGCGCAGCATCGTCACGACTGTCCGCGGTGACACGTACATCGTCAGGCCCTCGGCGATCACCATCACCGGCCTGCCCCTGGGAAGGTCCTTCAGCCAGGACATGTCCTCCACGGACTCCGGGATCAGCGTCTGATGCTGCTGCGTCGACAACAGGTTCTGCCGAAACGTCACCACTTCGGGAAAGTCAACGTCGTACCACCGCACCGGGGCGGCGACCTCGAGACGATACATGCGACTGTCCAAACCACAGCCGAGATTCAGCACTATCGCGCCTTCGTTGTCGCGCAGGAACTCACGCACACAATCGTCCAGGTAGCGCCCGCGCATCGCGATACCGATCGTGTCGCCTTGGCGCACCCCGGTACTGGCGCCGTCCACATCAAGGCGCGTCAAGACTTCGGCGGCGTGGCGGTCATTGAGGATCGGATTCGCCGAATGGAAGTCCTGCGCACGTGCGTACAGGGTCGCCAACATTGTGGCTCGTTCCTCGACGAAATCTGCAGTACCAGCAGCCATAATCTCCAGCCCTTCCGAGCACTAAGGATAAAGGACTTTATTGTCTATGTCATTGCTGCGCCCAGACGTTGGGGCGGGCCGAAACCCGCCCCGACATCGATAACAGAACCTATTTGTCCTGCGCCATCGCAAACCCCTTCATGAACGGGCGCTGCAGGACGAGGAAAACAAGGATCGGTGGGATGGACGCGATCACGGCACCCATCATCAGCGGTCCATACAGCTGGCCCTGACCGGCCTGCTGCAGCGAGGAAAGACCAACCTGGACCACGGTGTCGTTACCGCTCAATAGCGGCCACAGGTACATGTTCCAACCGTAAAGGAACTCGATCACGGCCAACGCCCCGATGACGTTCCACGACAACGGGATCAGCACCTTCACAAGGAACTGGATCGGGTTGGCGCCGTCCAGCTGCGCCGCCTCCGCCAGGTTGCTGGGCAAGTTCGCAAAATGTTGCCGAAACAGGAACGCCGCGGTCGCCGATGCCAGGAACGGAATAGTCAGGCTCGCCATTGTGCCGGACCAGCCGAAGTCGTAGACAAGGTCCAGCAGGGCCAGGATCGAGATCTCCGTCGGCATCATCAAGGTGATGAGGACGAAAAAGAACACGATCCATCGGCCCGGGAATCGGAAATAGACGAACGCGAGACCAGCCAGGAGCCCTGTGATCGTCTTGCCTACTGCGATGATGACCGACATGATCGCCGAGTTGATCATGTACGCACCTAGGTTGCGCTGATTCCAGACCGTGTCGAAGTTGGCCGCGAACGACTCGCCGGGGAACAGCTGGAAGTTCACCATCTGCGCGTTGTTCTGCGTCGACACCAGCAGCGCATAAATGATGGGTGCGCACAGGATCAGGCACGAGATGATCAGCATGAGATGCAGGCCGATGCGGGGTTTCTTCCGCTTCGACCGTGACCGTTCGGCACGGTCATCGGCGGTGCGTTCCTTGGTCACGATAGTCATCGCCTCCCCTTAAGCTCCATAGTGAACACGACGACCGGTCACCCGGAATTGCCATGCCGTGACGGCAAGGACCATGGCGAACAGGACGAGCGACCCCGCCGCACCGGCGCCCACATTGCCCTTCGACTGCAGCACGATCGACGTCATCGCGTCCGTCGTGGCTCCCGAAGGACCGCCCGAGGTCAAGTAGTCGATCGTCCCGAACACCTGGAAGAAGGCGTAAGCCACATTGGTGACGATCAAGAAGAACGTGATCGGCATCAGACTCGGCAACACCAGCATCCGGAACCGCTGCCAAGCGTTGGCGCCGTCGAGCTGCGCGGCATCGAGCATGTCGCGGGACACGTTCTGCAGGCCCGCGATATAGAACAGGATCGTGACCCCGAGCGTTTTCCACACGCTCGCCAAAATGACGACGATGCGCGCCAACGTCGGATCGGTACGGTAGTTCGGCAACTGCCAGGGGGTCAATACGTCGACCATATGGCCGGCCATGCCGCTCAACGGGTCGAAAATGACGTAGAACAGGATGCCGGCGATCGGCGGCGAAATCGCGTACGGCCAGATCAGCAGGGTGCGGTAGATAGACCGCCCGCGCACCGGCTGAGACACGAGGACCGCGATCGCCAAGCCCACGACGAGACCCAAGATCACGGTTCCGCCGGTGATGAGCATCGTCGTCACGAACACGAGCCGGTAGCTGGGCCCGAAGATCGACGCGGCAGCCGCGATGACACTCAACAGGATCAAGCCGCCACGGGCCTTGCGCAGCCATTTGCCCACATCGCTCAAGCCATCGGGATCGAAACGGTCGGTCGCGATGGTGGCGATGAACGCCAACGCCAAGGCGCCCATCGGAACGACGAACCACCATTCGAGGCTCGGCCCCAAAAGCGCCGTGTAGTTGTCGACACAAACGAATGGTTCCTTCGGCGCGCCACGGCGCACCAGGTGCGTCGAGAGTCGGAACGTCTCCAGCAGCGGCCAATACAGGAAGACCAGCAGGATCGCCAAGCTCGGCAGCAGCAACATCCACGGGACGTAACCGCGGCCCGCGTACGTACCGGATCGGTCCTTAGTGTCCAGGTTGGAGATTCCGCCCGGCTGGCTCAGGGCCCGGCCGATCCACGTCACGAACGCGATCGCGACGGCCGCGCTACCGAGGAACGCCGCGGTGCCGACCAGCTGGTCGGCCAGCCCGCGGCCGGGTTCGAACGTGCACGAACGCAGCGGCACCATCGTGATGAGGGGCCCGAGAAGCCCGGCCGGGGCGACGACGAGCGCGCCTTTCCGACCGGGCAGTCCCGCTGATCGCCACGCGACCCTGCCGACAAGTGCACCGGCTACCGCTGTTACAGCGAACAGCGGCAACATCAAGGGATAGATGGCCACGAAATTAGTTACTCCGAGTACAGCGAGTTGTAATCATCCAAAAGCGACTGACTCTTCTTCTCAGCCTCGGCGAAACGCTCCTCCGGATCGGCGCCCGACGTCAAAATGTCCTCGATCGCCTGAGTCACTTCGGCACGGATCGCCACAAAGCTGCCGATCAAAACGCCGGCGACAGCAGGCGAGTTCTCGGACCGTTCCAGCTGCTCCGTCGCCACCTTCTGGTACGGGTTCTCTTCGAACCAGCCCTCTTTTTCCAAAAGCTCGACCGCGGAGTCAGTGATCGGCACGTAGCCGGTGGTCTTGTGCCAGTCGGCGGCGTTTTCCGGGTTGTTCAAGAACTGCATGAACGCCAACGCGCCATCCTGGGTCTCGTCCTCAAGACCGTTCGCGAGCCACAGGGTGGCGCCGCCGATGATGTTGCCGTGGTTCTTCTGGTCGGCGTAAGCCGGGTACGGCGAAACTTCGACGTCGAAACCGGCCTCTTCGGCGCCGGTCACCACGGCCGTGCCGTCACCGGACGACGTCGACAGGAACGCGACCTCCTGGCTGCCGAACGCGTTCTTCGGCCCGTCCCAGTCTTCCTGAAGACCCGAGTAGTAGTAGTGGCCGTCGTCGTTGAGTTCTTTCCAGTACTTAATCCACGACATCCATTCGTCGGACGTGAGGTCGATGTTTTCGGCCCGACCGTCGCGGCCGTTTTCGTTGTCGGCCAGCATGGCGCCCTGTTCGGCGAGTACCTGCTCCGGGAACCACGCCTGGTTCGGCCAGCTCACACAGTTTTTCGGTGCGTCGTCGAGGGCCATGACTTTGTCGCACGCTTCGGCGAGGTCTTCCCACGTGGCGGGCGCCTCATCGATGCCGGCCTTGTCCATGATCTGCTTATTGGAGTAGAAGATCGGCGTCGAAGTGTTCCACGGCATCGACGAGAACTCACCGTCGATCGTGTAGTAGTTGCGGGCCGAGTCGACGACGTCGTCGAGGACGACTTTTTCGCCCAGGATCTCGGAGCGGCCGTCGATGGCGTCTTCCACCGAAGTGAACAAGGGGTCGCCTTCCGGGGTCACCGCGTCACGCGACTCCTGGGTGGCGGCCTCGAAGTTCTGGACGATCGTCGGTGTCTCGCCCTGCTCAGAGGCGGCAACCACCTTGTCGAAGAGAACCTCGTAGGAGTCATACCCCTTGACGTTCACGGTGTAGTCGGAGTGGGCTTCTTCGAATGCCTTCGCCTTTTCTTTAGCCCAGTCCAACCGGTAATCGGTGAAACCGATCCATACGTCGATCTGGCTGCTGTCTTCGGTCTCGACACTGCAAGCGGCTGTTCCTGCCAGCATCGCCGCCGCTATCGAATAGCTCAGTAGGGCACGCATTCGACGCATATTTCCTCCAGATTGGGCGGGCGCACGTGAGGGGACGCAGTAACAATGATGAAAGAATCAGATTTCGGCGGTCACCCAATGACACAGTGAGCAACCAGGGGCGTCCATCCAATGCGTGACGATACCCAGCGCCCCCATCCTTGGCAATAGCGCGAAATCAGATTCAGATGGTGTTCACGGCATGGTAACGCCACCCGGTGAAACCGGGTCACTTCCCCTTTAGGAATCGAAAAGCGCGTCGCGTACGCGGCGCAGTTGCGCACCGGCGACGTCCACGTGCAGGTCCGGAAGGTCGTCGGCGATCACGTGCAGCTGTATCGGCAAAGCCATGTCGTTCGACAGCTTCGGCACTGTGCGCTGGGGTTCGCCCTCATGCTCGGCCGCGACGTCGGCGAGGTGTTGCACGAAACGTTGCATCTCATCGGCCCGTGTGGTGCCGAATCGGGTGCGAAGACACCAACGGGCGGGAGTCCAGTGCGTCACTTGATCCGCGACGCGCCGGGCCTCCCGCCCAAGGTTCAGTTCGGGCACGGTTACCTGTTGATGTATCCGAGCAGACGCAGGATGCTCCAGTACAGGAAGATCAGACCCGCGACGAGACCGAAAGTCGCCGCCCAGGCGAACTTCTTCGGGGCCCCGTAACGCACACCCTGCTCGACCATGTCGAAGTCGAGAATGAACGACAACGCACCCCAGCCGACCATGACGAGCGCGATGATCCACTGCAGCGCGGAAACTTCCGAGTTCGGGTCGTTGTTGAACAGACCCATGTTGATGCCGACCATGCTCATGACGAAGTTCACGAGGATCAAGGCCATGATGCCGAAACCGGTACCGATCATGAACTTCGTGAATTTGGGGCTGTTGCGCACGATCTTGGCCTTGTACAGCAACGCCATGCCGAAGAACACACCGAACGTGGCGACAACGGCCTGCAGCACGATGCCGTTCCACATCGACTCGTACATGGCGCTCACGACACCCAGCGCAAGACCTTGCGCGGCGGCGTAGATCCCGACCACCCAAGGGTTGGCGATGTTGGTGAACCACGACACCAAGATGACACCCAGCGACACGATGCCGCCGACCATCATCAAGCCCATAGCCAGCTGCGGATTGGTGTCGACCTGGCTCCACGAAAAGGCACCGGCGATACCGGTCAGCAAAAGCATGCCGATCGTGCGGACGACCACGTCGTCCAGTGTCATGGGTTCGACGCGCGGCGGGGCGGACATGTCCCCGTAGTGGCCGTATTCAGGCGCCATCTGTCGTTGTTGCGCGGTCGAATTCAGCATTCGATTCAACGCGGGGTTGTTACTCCGCATCTTGGCAATCCTCCTCGCGGTTCGTTAATGCCTTAAGAATACTGGAGCTAGGCCACGGTTTCATAACGCCCATGCGTAAGTCACGGGTGCTTACACCTGTAGTTTTCGGGTCGTCACAACGGCACTTCTCGTCGGATTCGACGGATTCAACAACGCATAGACGCTAATGTATTCCGGTTTTGCGGACTGGACGCGACGCCGATGCGCAATAAACTGACCGATATGCGGACTCGACCCACACTGACGTGGTCACCGACGGGCCCGACCGCCCCGGTCACGACGAACATCGCCGATATCGTGCCCACTGTCACGGCCGGTCGGGTGCTTGTCCTCAGCGGCGCCGGCCTGTCGACGGAGTCCGGGATCCCCGACTACCGCGGCACGGACGGCAGGCTGCGTAAACACACCCCCATGACGTATCAGGATTTCGTGGCCAGTGCGCACAACCGGCGCCGGTATTGGGCCCGCAGCCATCTCGGTTGGCGCACGATTGCGCAGGCGTCCCCGAACACTGGACACAAGGCCGTAGCGACACTGCACGCCTGCGGGCTCGTGGACGGCGTGATCACCCAAAACGTGGATGGCCTGCATCACGCCACCGATATGGATGGCATTGTCGAGCTTCACGGCAGTCTCAGCCGGGTGATCTGCCTCGACTGCGGCTACCGCGGACCTCGGGCGGCCCTGGACGCGAGGATGCACGCCGCGAACCCGGGGTTCCATGTCGAAGGCGTCGAGAACAACCCCGACGGAGACGTCGACATCGCCGACGAACTCGTGCACGACTTCCACGTCGTCGCCTGCGACGCATGCGGCACCGGCATATTGAAACCCGATGTCGTGTTCTTCGGGGAGAACGTGCCCCGGCAGCAGGTGGAGCGTTGCTATCGGCTCGTCGACGACGCGAACGCACTGCTGGTGCTCGGCTCTTCGTTGACGGTCATGTCGGGACTGCGGTTCGTGCGGCGGGCGGCGCTCGGCGGTAAACCGGTCGTGATCATCAATCAGGGCCAGACTCGCGGTGACCGCTACGCCCGTATGCGCGTCGACTTGCCGCTCGGCGCTGCGATGAGCGAGCTCGTCACGCAGGTGACCACAGTGCCGCTGCGTTGAGGCCCTGCGGCGGGGCGGGCGCTCGGGCCTCGACCCGACACCACCACGTATTAGCTTAGCCTAAGCTAACACCTAGGCAAGATCCGTTGAGGAGACCACACGTGGCCACACGCACGGACGACGAAATATCAGTGGTAGACACGCACGAACTCCTGCGCGAGTTCGTGAAAGAACCGCCACCGGCGATCGCCAATAAGGCCATTACCGCCGTCGATCCACAGTCCCGGCTGTTCATCGAAGCATCGCCGTTCTTCCTCCTATCCACCACGGACAGCAGCGATGGCAGCCTCGACGTCTCACCGCGCGGCGACCCGCCGGGAAGCGTGCTCATCGTCAATGAGGGCCGCACACTGGTCTTCGGCGACCGCAAGGGAAACCGGCGTCTGGATAGCCTTCGCAACATCCTGAACCACCCTCAAGTGGCGATGCTGTTCATGGTGCCGGGCTCCAACGACACGCTGCGGGTCAACGGCACCGCCACCATCCTCAGTTCCGCACCCTATTTCGAACAACTGAAGATCCGGGGAAAGCGACCGGACCTCGCCGTCGCCGTCGACATCGACGAGCTGTATCTGCACTGCGCGAAAGCGTTCCTGCGATCGCAACTGTGGCAAACCGAAACCTGGCCGGCCGCGGGGACAGTCCCCAGCGCGGGCCGCATCGCCAAGAGCCAGACCGGTTCCAAAACGCCCGAAACAGTGTTCAACACGGCGCTCAAACTGGAGTCGCGCTTCCGCAAATACTGATCCCGCTCACACGCCGATGTGCGCGGCGAGATGCCGACCCGTCCGCGTCGAGGCGTCAGCGACCAGCTCGGCCGGCGTTCCTTCGAAGACGACCCGACCGCCGTCGTGCCCGGCACCGGGACCGAGATCGATGATCCAGTCGGCGTGAGCCATGACCGCCAAATGGTGCTCGATGATGATGACCGACTTTCCCGCGTCCACGAGACGGTCCAGCAGCCCCAGCAACTGCTCCACATCGGCTAGATGCAGACCTGTCGTGGGCTCGTCCAACACATAGACACCGCCCTTATCCCCCATGCGGGTGGCGAGCTTGAGCCGTTGCCTCTCGCCTCCGGACAACGTCGTCAACGGCTGACCGAGACGCAGATAACCGAGCCCGACGTCGTCCATGCGGGCCAAGATCTTATGCGCGGCGGGGGTACGGGCATCGCCGCCGCCGAAGAACTCTTTCGCCTGCGCCACCGACATCGCCAGCACCTGCGAGATGTTGTGGTCGCCGAGCGTGTACTCCAGAACCGACGCTTGGAACCGTTGACCGTCGCATTCTTCGCACGTCGTCGCGACGCCGGACATCACCGCTAGATCCATGTAGATGACGCCGGCGCCTTTGCAGTTCGGACACGCGCCATCCGAATTCGCGCTGAACAGGCCCGGCTTCACCCCATTGGCTTTCGCGAACGCCTTACGGATCGCGTCCAGCGCGCCCGTGTATGTCGCGGGATTGCTGCGGCGCGAGCCGCGAATCCCGGTCTGGTCGACGACCGCGACTTCGTCCATGTGCGACACCGAACCGTTGATCAGCGAGCTTTTCCCGGAACCGGCGACACCCGTGATCGCGCACAGCACCCCCAGCGGTATGTCGACATCGACGTCACGCAGATTGTGGTCCGACGCGCCGCGGACCTCGAGCATCCCCGACGGTTCGCGCGTCGTGGCCTTGAGCGTCGCGGTGTCGCCGAAATGGCGGCCGGTGACCGTCCCGGAATCGCGCAGGCCCTCGACGGTGCCTTCGAAACTGATGTGACCGCCGCGGGAACCGGCGCCCGGCCCGAGGTCGACCACATGGTCGGCGATCGCGATGGTGGCCGGTTTGTGTTCCACCACGAGGACCGTGTTCCCCTTGTCCCGCAACTGCAACAGCAGATCATTCATGCGATCGATGTCGTGTGGGTGCAGCCCGACCGTCGGCTCGTCGAAGATGTAGGTGACGTCGGTGAGCGGCGACCCCAGGTGACGCACCATCTTCGTGCGCTGGGCCTCACCACCCGACAACGTGCCGGACGCGCGGTTCAGCGAGAGATAACCCAGACCGATCGCGACGAAGGAGTCCAACGATTCCCGAAGCGTCGTCAACAGCGGGGCGACCGAGGGTTCGTCGAGGCCGTGCACCCATTCGGCGAGATCGCTGATCTGCATCTCGGCGAGCTCGGCGATGTTCCTGCCGCGGACCGTCACCGACCGGGCCAGATCGTTGAGGCGCGTGCCGTGACAATCGGGGCAGTCGGCATAGGTGACGGCACGATCGACAAAGGACCGGATGTGGGGCTGCATCGCCTCCTTGTCTTTGCTCAGCATCGACTTGCGCAGCTTCGGAATCAGCCCCTCGTAGGTGAGGTTCACGCCGTCGACCTTCACCTTCATCGGCTCGTGGTACAGGAAATCGCGCAGCTCGGTCTCGCTGTAGTCGCGGATCGGCTTCTTCGGGTCCAACAGCCCCGAGGCGGCGTACACCCGCACCGTCCACAGATTGTCGGACTTGAAACCGGGGACCTTGATGGCGTCCTCGTCGAGCGCCTTGGAATCGTCGTACAGCTCCGCGAGGTCGAAATCGGTCGCCGAACCGCGCCCCTCACACAGGGGACACATTCCTCCGGTCACGCTGAACTCTCGACGTTCCTTCACCTTCTGACCGCCGCGTTCGAACGTCACCGCCCCGGCACCGCTGACGGAAGCCACGTTGAAGGAAAACGCCTGCGGCGAACCGATGTGGGGCGTACCCAGCCTGCTGAACAGGATGCGCAGCATCGCGTAAGCATCCGTGGCGGTGCCGACCGTGGACCGCGCGTCAGCCACCATACGCTCCTGATCCACGATGATCGCGGTCGTGAGTCCCTCAAGCACATCGACCTGCGGTCGCGCCATGCTCGGCATGAAGCCCTGCACAAACGCGCTGTACGTCTCGTTGATGAGACGCTGCGACTCCGCCGCGATCGTGTTGAACACCAGGGAACTCTTACCCGAGCCCGACACGCCCGTGAAGACCGTCAACCTGCGTTTCGGGATCGCGATATCGACATCGCGAAGATTGTTCTCCCGCGCACCGTGCACGGTGATGAAGTCGTGGGAATCAGCCGGATGCTGGGCGGATTCGCTACCGGCGGAAGCGGCTGTCGTCATGATGTTGTCTCCCCTGATTGAAAACGCAAGGCCCGATCTAAACAGATGATTGCGACACCGCGACACAATTCACGTACCCGCACCGGAAGCGGCGGTTGTCAAAGGCCGCAGAGCCCGGAGCATAGGCCTCATCTGCCGGATTGTTCCGCGACAAGTCCGTCATGACCGTTTCTGCGCACAAGCCACGCACATACACTGTTGTCATCTGATCAGCCCGTAGCCGCATGGCGCCGGCTGATTTTCTTCTCGTGAACACGCATTGTCCGGCCGCATTGAATAGTCTCGGCAAGAAGAGCGTGTCCTGGAACGCACTAGTGTCTCGTCAAGGCGGCAGGCGAGATGCTGTTCACGCGCCCGACCGGGTCAACGTGTCGCCCGACAGCCCAGCCGCGAAGGATAGCCCCATGGCCGGATTGTTCCCCGACGACCTGCTCGATGAATCGGCGGCGCAGCTGCCACC